>JABJES010000104.1 GCA_018663165.1 Rhodospirillaceae bacterium | reverse complement strand
GTTAAGCAGGCTGTGGTTAAGCAGGCTGTGGCCAAGAAGCCCGCCCCATCCCCGGTTAAGGCGCCAGCGCCGGCTAAAAGGCCTGCTCCGGCTCCTTTCAGAGTTAAGGCGCCGATCAGGAGAGGGGGCCCGCTCCCGGTCAGGCCGAAGTTGCCGATTAAGCAAGTCCCTAAAATTCCAGTATCGAAGCTTCCATTTTCCGCTGGTGATTTTGTCGTTTACCCAACTCATGGCGTCGGCCGCATCCTGGCAATTGAAGAGCAGACGATTTCCGGCCATGACCTTCAGCTTTACGTGATCGATTTCGAGCAGGATCGTATGAAGTTGCGGGTACCGGTGCAAAAGACAGAAGAATCCGGCCTTCGCAAACTTTCTTCCCGCGACCGCATGAAGGTGGCGATGACAACCCTGAAAGGCACGCCGCGGGTCAAACGCACCATGTGGAGCCGCCGGGCCCAGGAATACGAAGCCAAGATCAATTCCGGCGATCCGGTGCTGATCGCCGAGGTTGTGCGGGATTTGTTCAGGAATACGGATCAACAGGAACAGTCATATTCCGAGCGCCAGATCTATCAAGGGGCGCTCGACCGGCTGTCCAGAGAAGTCGCTGCGGTCGAACAGATCACCGAAGAGAAGGCATCGGAACGGCTTGAGGATATTCTCAGGGTGCCGCCACCGCCGCCACCGGTGGCACCGCCTGCCTCCTGACGGGCTGCCGGGTTTACGCATGCTAACGATTCGGACTCGTCGATGGAGGAGGGCTTAACCGCCTGAAGGGCAAAGCGGCAGGGAGGCGCTCCAGCGATGTTCTATGAAAACGAGCAATTTCCCGGCCTTGAACCGCTGGCTAAAAACTGGCGGAAGGTGCAGGACGAATTGGCGGCGCTGGAGGATGAGCGTTACATTCCCTGGCCCGAGCGCGCACTTTATGACGGTGAGGGCTGGAAGGTCTTCGGGCTCTATGCCTTCGGCAGCAAGATGGAAGAGAATTGCCGCCGCTGTCCGCAAACAGCAGCCCTTGTCGAAGCCGTCCCCGGCATGATGACGGCGGGATTTTCCCGCCTCGCAGCGAACAGCCATATCAAACCCCATGAAGGCTATGCCGGATATGCCGGGCATTTCCTGCGCGCCCATCTCGGGCTCCAGGTTCCTCCCGATTGCGAGATAAGAGTTGGCGATGAAATCCGGGGCTGGACGCCCGGCGGGCTTATGGTGTTCGATGATTCGACCGAGCATGAAGCGTGGAACCGCAGTGATGCGACGCGGGTGGTTCTGCTTCTCGATTTCCGCAATCCCTTTCGCGATGAGGACGCTCCTGGAGCCGCGCTAACGCCTGAAGTCCTGGCCCTGCTGGAAAAGGAAGGCCTGACCTGAATCGAGAAGGCTTTTCGTTCCTGTGCGCCCTATTCGACGACCAGCTTAACTTTGTTGCCGAGATACGCCTCCCCACCCTTGGAAAGCCCGTTGAGAACTTTGAAGCGCTCAAGGCGATAGGTTTCATAGGGCATGCGGCTGGCGAATTCTTCGATACTGTCGCCGCTCTCAACAGTTTCAATCACCAGGCGCAGGGGCTTGATCGCCGCCGCCTCAACATCGCTGATGGTGTGAAAGCTGTAGGTGGTGCGGCGAAATTCCATGTTCAGCGCGCTGGTTTCGCGCGGCGGTGAAACGAACATGAAGCGATAGACAAGGGCTGCATCATAGGCGATGGCGATCAGGCGCAAATCCATGATGCCGTCGTCTGTTTCAACCCGTGCCGTTGCAGTTACCGCAGGAAAGCCGTTGACGTTGATAGTCTCCATATCGCCGAGCTGTTGGTTGGGAAACCATGTGCGGGTGAGATAGGCGTCGATATTCTGTCCCTGGGGTCGTTGGGCGGCATTGAAAATAATCCGCGCCCCTGACTTGTTGCGGGCAATTACCGCTTCTTCGGCATTGGTGAGGATGAACCCCTCAGGCACCTCGAAGCGAATTTTCAGCAGAGGATGAATGAAGCTTTGTCCCCGCACATAACCCTGGGCGGGATCGTCCCCATAGAGCAGGCCGTCAATTTGCTGGAGATAGACATCGCGGGCGATGATCGGGTCAGGCGGCGGGCTGACATGGGCCGCCGCATAAGCCCGCTCAACCCGGTCGACGGTACGTGGATGGGTGGACAAAAGCCCCATCAGGGGATCAAACCCGCCCTGGCCGATGAGCTTTTTCTGTAATTCGTCGTGGGCCTTGAGGTTGCCCAGGAAATCGGTCATGCCGTCGGGGGAAAATCCAGCCCGGCTCATATAGATCAGCCCGAGCTTATCGGCTTCGAATTCATGGTCGCGGGAATAGCTTTTCAGGAACAGATTGGCACCCAGTCCGGCGACCTGATTTAGCTCTTTGCTTTCGGCCAGCAGTCCGAGAAAGGTGAGGCCGATGGTGGCGGCCATGGACTGACCATAGCGCTGGGCCGAATGCCGCGCCGTCACATGGCCGATCTCATGGGCCAGTACCCCGGCGAGCTGGGCCTCATTGTCGGCCAGGGCGACGAGCCCCCTTGTTACATAAACATAGCCGCCGGGAAGAGCGAAGGCATTGACCACTGGCGAATTGAGGATGGTGAAGGTGAATGCGGCATTGGGGGTCTCGGTGGTGCGCAGCAGAAGTTCGCCGATGCTGGTGACATAGCGGTTAAGTGCCGGGTCTTCATAGGCACCGCCGAATTGCTTGAGAATTATCGGATGCTGTTCGCGCCCCATACGCGCTTCCTGTTCGGGCGAGATGATTGAGCTGAAAAAACTCTGCCCTTCGGCCAGAGCTGGTGCGCCCGGCGCTATCGCTAGAAAGACGAGGGTGAGGAAGACAACCAGGCGGGAGATGTGGTGGGTAAATTGCATTTTTTATTCTTGCTCCAGAAGTTCGATCTGTTCGGGGTGGGTGATCTCGATCATTGGGCCATTGCGGGATTTCAGCCAGCCACGGACGCGCACGCGCCGACCATCAAGGGCGAGGGGATCGATTCCGGCCGTCTTGAAAAGTCGGCTCGTCCCCGGGGCCAGAGTGACGGTGAAATCGTTTCGCCAGTCGGCTCCGAAATTAATATAGGTTCGCCCCCCGGCTTTTGCAGTTTTGATGACGCGGCCTTCAATAATCTGGAAGGTTCCAATATGTTCACCCGCCTCACCGGCGCCGAGGATGCGGTAAAAGGGATGGGCCCAGATGCCGCGTCGCTCAAGCCGCGCTTCGCGTTCGAGGGCGAGCATTTCAGTTATCCACCCCCGGTTATCGGCAAAACTGTAAACCCTGGCCAGCCCGGCGCGCAGCATATGGCCCTGAACCCAGCGCCCATCCTCCATGTGGAGATGGGCAAGCACCCGCCCATGGCGGTCAATTTCTGCGCCGGTGAAGGTGAGGACGACTTTTTCGCCTCCGGTCATCTCCTCAAGGGCGGCCTTGGCCTCATCTGAGAGTGGCCAGTCCTTGAAATTGCGCCGACCCAGCGACAGTTTTGGTGCCTGGATGCCGACCAGTCGGACGGATCGGCCATCAGCAAGGATGATTGTGTCACCGTCGACGATTTCTGCGACGGTTTCTGTGACGATTTCTGCGACCCGGCCTCTATCCGCGTTTTGTGTGGTGGTGGAATCGGCTGCCAGCCCTGGGGCGGGGAGGGCGAAGGGGGTGAGGAAAACCCCGAGGAAAAGGAGGAAATGTAAACCCATGGGGCCAGTATATCCGATCATGACTTAAGGGAAGGTTTTCAGGTGTTTCTCAGGCATAAAGCCGGATTTTCGGTATTATTTGTAATTAGCTTGCCTGTCCGGTCAATTTTCGTAAGATGCCTTCTTTGGATTATTCTTAAAATTAAGGCATATTTTATGAACGCAAATCGCGTTGCTGTCTGGCTTTTTTTTGGTGTTCTTACCTTTGGCATTGCGCCGGGAAAGGCCGCAGCTCAGGGCGATTCCGATCTGCTGACATTGAGCGCTGGCATATTCGACTTTGGCCGTGAGGAGTTTCGCGCCGGTGAGTTCCGCCTCGAATACCGCATGGGTGATCCGATCCTCTGGTTCGTCAAGCCCATGGCTGGCATGATGACGACCACCGAAGGCTCCTTTTACGGCTATGGCGGCTTCGGCATCGATCTTTATTTCGGCCGCGCCAAGTCCATCGTCATCACGCCGAGTTTCAACGTTGGCTATTACGCCTATGGAGACGGTAAGGATCTCGGCAATGAGGTTGAATTCCGCTCTGGCATTGAGGCGGCGTATCGTTTCAAGAATCACTCGCGGGTTGGCTTTGCCATTCAGCACATGTCGAACGCCGGTCTGGGTGTAAAAAATCCCGGTGAAGAATCCATGGTATTTACCTATTCCCATCCGGTGAATTTTTTCGGCAACTAGGCCGCCGACGGCAGAGCCATCGTAAGGTAAATGCCGTTTTGCGCCCGTAGCTCAGTCGGATAGAGCACCAGATTCCTAATCTGGGGGTCGTGGGTTCGAATCCCGCCGGGCGCACCAACTCTTTTTGAAAGATTCCAGACTTGTTCCCCAAGCCCCGTCACGGCATGATGATGCTTGGGAAAACGGGGTTATTTAAAAAGCGGGACGACGGCCGGATATGTCTTTTGAGGTGCAATCCCGGCGCGGGAATTCATGGGTTATTGAGGCCGTCCATGACGGCGAGGACGAGGCTGTCTTTGACGCCCAGCGCTTGTTGCAGGCCCACAAAACATCCGCTGTGCGGGTCGTCCGCGAGACTTTTGATGCGGCCAGCGACAGCTTTAAGACAAGGGTGATTTTCAAGCGCGAGCGCAAAGCCGAAATTGCCGTTGAGGGGACAGAGGCCCCCGAACACAAGGCGAAAATGGCCCGTGAAATAGGTCTTTACGAGGGGCTGTGGCTCGATATAAAGACCTTTCTCAAAAAGCTGGAAAAGGGATTGCGGGCGTTTTTCGATAGCACTCTGTTTCTGGTGGTTAAGTTCATCCTCATCATCGGCTTGGGGGTCTGGCTTCTCCTTCTCCTCAGGGGAGGCGTTGAAAAGCTCTGAGAGTCTTCGGGCAAGGGCTAAAAAATTGGTATTTTCCCTTAATATTCAATAGGTTAAGCAAGTCTTTGCGATTCGTTCCGTTCTTCGCTAATTTGTGCGGCCCCAAAGCGCGGTCTGAGTGCCGACAATCCCCATATCTTTAAGATATGCCGCAGGGTTTGGGTTGCCTGAACACCGGCGAGGGTGGGGTGGCGGTGGTGCGGGAATGAGACGCGGCGAGGAACAGTGCCAAAGACAGGAAAGAGTGGAAGTTAAAGCGTGAACGAGATTTTACATAGAGCACGACCGCCTCGTCAGGGGCTGTACGATCCGCGGAATGAACACGATTCCTGCGGTATCGGTTTCGTCGCCAATATCAAGAACCGTAAAAGCTACGAGATCGTCAGTCAGGGTCTTGATGTGCTGGTCAATCTTACCCATCGCGGGGCAGTGGGCGCTGATCCCAAAGCCGGGGATGGAGCGGGCATTCTTATCCAGATGCCTGATGCCTTTTTGCGCCAGACCTGTGGCGATATGGGCATTGAACTTCCAGGTGAGGGCGATTACGGCGTTGGCATGGTGTTCCTGTCGCAACATGATGCGGCGGCCCGTGATAAATGCGAAGAACTGATCGAACACTTTATCGAAGAGGAGGGGCAGACCCTCATCGGCTGGCGTGATGTGCCGGTGGATAATTCTGATCTCGGCGAAAGCGTTCTCGACTCTGAACCGGTCATCCGCCAGGTCTTTGTTTCCCGTGGTGCCAATTGCGCCGACCAGGATGCCTTTGAACGCAAGTTGTTTGTTATCCGCAAGCAGATCGAAAATGCGGTTCTGAATCTGGCGGCATCGGGCGAGATGGACGCCATGGCTGCCGGTGACTTTTATGTTCCGTCATTTTCATCCCGCACCCTTGCCTATAAGGGCATGGTGCTGGCCAGCCAGGTGCGCGGCTATTATCTCGACCTTCAGGACCAGCGCGTGGTTTCGGCGCTGGCTTTGGTGCATCAGCGTTTTTCGACCAATACCTTTCCCACCTGGAGCCTTGCCCAACCATTCCGCATGCTCTGTCATAATGGTGAGATCAACACCGTGCGCGGTAACGTCAACTGGATGAACGCGCGCCGTCGCTCATTGGTTTCGGATATTCTCGGCGACGATATCGAAAAGCTGTGGCCGCTGATCCCCGAGGGCCTGTCGGATTCGGCTTGTATCGATAATGCGCTCGAACTGCTCGTCGCCGCTGGCTATTCCATGGCCCAGGCAATGATCCTGCTGATGCCTGAGGCCTGGGGCGGCAACCCGCTGATGGATGATGAGCGCCGCGCCTTTTACGAATATCAGGCCGCGCTTATGGAGCCCTGGGACGGCCCGGCGGCTATCGCCTTTACCGACGGCCGCCAGATCGGCGCGACCCTTGATCGCAATGGCCTGCGTCCGGCCCGCTTCCTGGTCACCGACGACGATATGGTGCTGTTGGCGTCCGAGCTCGGCGTGCTCGATGTGCCCGAGCACAAGATTATCAAAAAGTGGCGTCTCGAGCCGGGCAAGATGTTCCTGATCGATCTTGAGGAAGGGCGCATCGTTGATGACGGCGAAATCAAGAGTCAACTGGCTGGCGCTCATCCTTATGGCAAATGGCTTGAGGCAACCCAAATCCGGGTCAAAGATCTGCCTGCTGGCTCCCCGCCCAAGGCGGATGCCCCGTTGAGCTTGCTCGATCGTCAACAGGCCTTTGGCTATACCCAGGAAGATATCAGTTTATTTCTCAAGCCGATGACCCAGACCGCCCAGGAGCCGATCGGCTCAATGGGAACTGACACTCCGCTGTCGGTTCTCTCCGACAAGTCGAAGTTGCTCTATACCTATTTCAAGCAATGCTTTGCCCAGGTGACGAATCCGGCCATTGACCCGATCCGTGAGGAACTGGTGATGTCACTGGTCTCCTTCATCGGGCCGCGCCCCAATCTGCTTAACCTCAATGGGGTGGACAGCGAGATGCGTCTGGAAGTTGACCAGCCGATCCTGACCAATGCCGATCTTGAAAAAATTCGCGGCATCGAAACCCATGCCAGCGATCACTTTCGCACGATTACGCTGGATATCTGTTACGCCGCTGATCTGGGTGCTGGCGGTATGGGCCCGGCCCTTGATGGGCTGTGCGCGGCGGCGATAAAGGCGGTCGGTGACGGTCATAACATCCTGATTCTATCCGACCGCACCATGGATAGTGCTCATATTGCCATTCCGTCCCTGCTCGCCACTTCAGCCGTCCATCACCATCTGATCGGCGAGGGTCTGCGTACCAAAACAGGGCTCGTCATCGAGACCGGAGAAGCTCGTGAGCTGCATCATTTCGCGGTGCTCGCCGGCTATGGGGCCGAAGCCATCAACCCTTATCTCGCCTTTGAGACCTTGAGCGATCTTTGCGCTAATGATCCTGATCTTGCGCCGAAGGAAGCCCAGGTTTCGGCTGCCCATCGTCATTACATCAAGGCGGTGAACAAGGCGCTTTTGAAGATCATGTCGAAGATGGGGATTTCCACCTATCAATCCTATTGCGGCGCCCAGATTTTTGATGCGGTGGGGCTCTCAAACGAATTCATCGAGCGTTATTTCGCCGGTACCGCGAGTGCAGTCGATGGCGTCGGACTTGATGTCATCGCCGATGAAACCGTCACCCGTCACGCCCAGGCCTATGGCGACGCGCCGCTTTACCGCAAGGCGCTCGATGTCGGCGGTGAATACGCCTATCGCCTGCGCGGCGAGGCCCATACATGGACACCGCAGACGATTTCGAATCTCCAGCACGCGGTGCGCGGCAATCTGCCTGACGCTTACCGGGAATTTGCCAATGAGGTTAATGCGCAGAGTGAAAAGTTTCTGACCCTGCGCGGACTGATGCAGATCAAGCCGACACAAGGTGGGCCGGTGCCGATTGAGGACGTTGAATCAGCGGCAGAGATCGTCAAGCGCTTTGCTACCGGGGCCATGTCCTATGGCTCGATTTCCCGTGAAGCCCACACAACCATGGCCATTGCCATGAACCGGATCGGCGGCAAGTCGAACACCGGCGAAGGCGGGGAAGAGGTGGACCGTTTCACGCCTTTGGCCAACGGTGATTCCATGCGCTCGGCGATCAAACAGGTGGCATCGGGTCGCTTCGGGGTGACCACGGAATATCTGGTCAATGCCGACGATATCCAGATCAAGGTCTGTCAGGGAGCCAAGCCCGGTGAGGGTGGACAGCTTCCCGGCCACAAGGTGGACAAGGTAATCGCCAGGGTGCGTCACTCGACGCCGGGCGTCGGCCTGATCTCGCCACCGCCTCATCACGATATTTATTCTATCGAAGATCTGGCCCAGCTCATCTTTGATCTCAAGAACGTCAATCCGGAAGCGCGGATCAGCGTCAAGCTGGTTTCAGAAGTTGGCGTCGGCACGGTTGCTGCGGGCGTCTCCAAGGCGCGGGCTGATCACGTAACTATTTCCGGGTTCGACGGCGGCACCGGGGCCTCGCCGCTGACCTCGATCAAGAACACCGGATCGCCCTGGGAGATCGGCCTTGCCGAGACTCATCAGACTCTGGTTCTCAATAAACTGCGCGGGCGCATCGCGGTACAGGTCGATGGCGGCCTGCGCACCGGGCGTGACGTGGTGATCGGGGCGCTTCTCGGGGCCGATGAATTTGGCTTTGCCACAGCGCCTCTGATCGCAGCGGGCTGTATCATGATGCGTAAATGTCATCTCAACACCTGTCCTGTCGGTGTCGCCACCCAGAATCCGGAGCTGCGTAAGCGGTTCACCGGCCAGCCCGAACACGTCATCAACTATTTCTTCTTCGTCGCACAAGAGGTCCGCAGCCTGATGGCCGAGCTCGGTTTCAAGACGTTTAATGAAATGATCGGTCGGTCTGATTGCCTCGACAAAAGGGAGGCGCTCGATCACTGGAAGGCCACCGGGCTCGATTATTCGCGCATCTTTCACCGGCCCGAGGCAGGGCCGGGTGTGGCGGTGTATAACTGCGAAGCCCAGTCCCACGACATTCAGGACATTCTTGATCGGGAGATGATCAAAAAGTCATTGTCGGCGCTGGACAACAAGACGCCGGTCAAGATCGAAACCCCGATCAGGAATACTGACCGCACTTTCGGCGCCATGCTTTCGGGTGAGATTGCAAAACGCCATGGCTTAGAAGGTCTGCCTGAGGACACCATTCATATCAAGGTTTCGGGAACCGCTGGCCAGAGCTTCGGCGCCTTCCTCGCCCATGGGGTGACGGTGGAATTGTCGGGCGAGGCCAACGACTATGTCGGCAAGGGGCTATCCGGTGGACGGCTGGTGATCTATCCGCCCGAGGAAACCCCGATTGTGGCGGAAGATAATATTATTGTCGGCAACACGGTTCTCTATGGCGCTATTTCCGGGGAATGTTATTTCCGTGGCATCGCTGGTGAACGTTTCGCTGTGCGCAACTCTGGCGCTATTGCCGTGATCGAAGGGGCTGGCGACCATTGTTGTGAATACATGACCGGCGGGGTGGTGGTTGTTCTCGGCGAAGCCGGGCTTAATTTTGCCGCTGGCATGAGTGGCGGCATTGCCTATGTCTATGACGAGAAGGGTGATTTTGATCGTCGCTGCAATCTCGCCATGGTCGAGCTTGAGCCGGTTATGGAAGAAGCCGAGGCGATGGAAAAAATCGCCTATCAGGGCGGCGACATGGAAGCCCATGGCCTTGTCGAGGTGATGCACGATATGACCCGTGATGATGCGGCTCGGCTGCGCCAGTTGGTCCAGCGGCATCTTCATTACACCAACAGCGCCAAGGCGCGGTCGATTCTCGATGATTGGGAAGCCGCCCTGCCCAAATTCGTCAAGGTCATGCCGGTGGAATATCGTCGTGTCCTGATGGAGCTCCAGGCCGAGGCTGATGCTAAAGCTGCAGAAGAAGAGGGGGCGCTGGTCAATGGGTAAGATAACCGGTTTTCTTGAAATAGACCGCGCGACGCCCGGCTCCCGGCCGATTGAGGAACGCCTGCGCCATTACAACGAATTTAGTGTTCCTCTCGACGAGGCGGGACTGGCCGACCAGGGTGCGCGCTGTATGGATTGCGGTATTCCCTATTGTCATCAGGGCTGCCCGGTAAACAATATCATCCCCGATTGGAACGATCTTGTGTATCGCCGCCAATGGCGCGCGGCCCTGGATGTTTTACATTCGACCAATAATTTTCCAGAGTTCACTGGTCGGATTTGTCCGGCCCCCTGCGAGGCGGCCTGTACCCTCAACATCACCGACGAGCCGGTGGCCATTAAGTCAATTGAATGCGCCATTGTTGATCGGGGATGGGAAGAAGGCTGGATCGAGCCGCAAATTGCCGAGCATTCGAGCGGCAAGAAAGTTGCAATCGTCGGTTCGGGGCCGGCCGGACTCGCGGCGGCCCAGCAATTGGCGCGGGCCGGGCATGATGTGACTTTGTTTGAGAAGAACGACCGGATCGGCGGCCTGATGCGGTACGGTATTCCCGATTTCAAGATGGAAAAACAGACGATTGACCGGCGCATGGCGCAGATGGAAGCAGAGGGTGTTACCTTCCGGCCCAATTCCCATATTGGCGTCGATGTTCCGGTGAAGGAGCTGATGGACGGGTTCGACGCGGTGGTGCTTTCCGGTGGATCGGAGAAGCCCCGCGACTTGCCCGTTTCGGGGCGCGAGCTGGACGGCGTTCATTTTGCCATGGACTTTTTGCGTCAGCAAAACCGTCGCGTCGCCGGGGATAGTATCGCCGAGAGCGAAGCACTGAGCGCGCAGGGAAAGCATGTAATCGTCATCGGCGGCGGCGATACCGGTTCCGATTGTATCGGTACGTCGAACCGCCAGGGTGCGCTCTCGGTGACTCAGCTTGAGATTCTTTCCGCCCCGCCAGAGCGCGAGGACAAGGCGCTGACCTGGCCCAACTGGCCGCAAAAAATGCGAACCTCAAGTTCTCAGGAAGAAGGGTGTGTCCGCGAATTTTCTGTGGTGACGAAAAGCTTCACCGGTGCGGATGGCCGGCTTGATGCCCTTAATGCAATACGTGTTGGATGGGAAAAGGATGCCGACGGCCGAATGGCGATGAAAGAGATCGCGGGCAGCGAATTTGAGCTGAAAGCCGATCTGGTGTTGCTGGCCATGGGCTTTGTTCACCCGATCCATGAAGGCTTGCTCAAGGATATTGGTGTTGATCTCGACGGGCGCGGTAATGTTGCCGCCGATACCAATGCTTATGCCACTTCCGCCGGCAAGGTGTTTGCCGCCGGTGATATGCGCCGCGGCCAGTCCCTGGTTGTCTGGGCGATCAGAGAGGGTCGCCAATGCGCCCGTGCCGTCGATGAATTTCTGATGGGCTCAAGCGACCTGCCCCGTTAGAGGTGTGGCCGGCTAGCCGATTGCAGGCAATTCCAGCCGCCCGCAAAACCCGCCCAGAGTTCCCGTGTCGTAGTCCAGCGCGCCGCCATAAAGTTCGGCTATATCGCCAACAATGGCCAGGCCCAGGCCGCTGCCGGGAATGGTTTCGTCCATACGCATGCCGGGTTTGAGCGCCTCCAGCCATTTTTCCGCCGCCAGCCCCGGACCGTCATCTTCAACCCGCAGGATAAGGCGGTCGCCCTTTTTTTCGCCCCGGATACAGAGGATGGAGCTGGCCCATTTACAGCCGTTATCCATCAGATTGCCGAGCATTTCTTCGAGATCTTGCGGGTCGCCCCGAAAATAAAGGCCGTCGAGGTTTTCAAGGCGGATGTTGATCGGGCGGTTGGCATAAATGCGTTCAAGCAGGAATTTCAGATCGCCCGCCACCTCGGCGACGCTTGTCCGCGCCCCAAGCAGGTTACGCGCCCCGGCCGCCCGACCGCGGGCCAGATGATGATCGATGCTGGCGATGACGGAATCGAGTTGTTGGCGCAGCGCGTCGCCGTGGTCGCCTTCGATCTGGCGAGCTTCGTGTTTGAGCACTGTCATCGGGTTTTTCAGGGCGTGGGCGAGGTTAGCGGCCTGGGTACGGGCGCGTTCGACCAGAGAGGAATTGTAATCGAGCAGGGCGTTAAGCTCAGTAACGACAGGCCTGACCTCTTTGGGAAAATTATCGGGCAGGGTGCGGGCCGTGCCGTTGCGAATATCAATCAGACTTTCCTGAAGGCGGCGCAAAGGTTTCAGGCCGAATCCGATCTGAAGGAAAATCAGCCCGACAAAGGCGATGCCGAGGACGGCCAGCGTCAGCGCCACCTGTCCGGCAAAGCGCGCCGTATCCCGGTTGATGCTTTTCTGAGGCCCGGCGATAAAGAAGGTGAAAGGTGTGTCGGAATCAGGAAAATAGATATTCTGGACGATTGCACGAATTACCTGACCGTCGGGGCCGGTGAGGGTTTTCCCGCCATGACGCGCTTCTTCGACGCCGGGGAGTAATAACAAATGATTGTCGAGGGTTGACGGGGAGCTGGCGACGATCAGGCCATTTTGAGTAATTTGCCAGTACCAGCCAGAAAGAGGACGGTTAAAGCGGGGGTCGGCGGGGGTCCAGGAAAGCTCAAGCTCGCCGAACTCGGTTGTCTCCCCGGCGGCGACGAGCTCTTCCAAATGATCGTGGAGGCTGGAATCAAATTGCTGTTCGACATGGCGTGAGAAAAGCCATACCAGAAGCAGCCCGGTGACAAGAAGGCTGGCCGCAATCCACAGGGTGGAGGACAGCGCCAGGCGGGTGCTGATCGCTTTAGGGTGCGGTGTCCGGTTGTTCAATCTGGTACCCTTGGCCTCTGTGAGTATGAATGAAAGCGGCGCCGAATTTCTTGCGCAGTCGGTTTACGAGAACTTCGATGGTATTGGAATCCCGGTCGAAATCCTGACCATAAATATGCTCGGTCAGTTCGGTTTTAGAAATCACCTTGCCGGGATGGTGCATGAAGTAGGCAAGCATGCGAAATTCAAGCGCCGTTAATGGCACTAATGCATTGCCAAGCATGGCTCGGTTAGTCGCTGTGTCGAGTGTTACCTCACCGCAGATTAATCGTGGACTGGCACCGCCTGCGCCACGGCGGATCAATGCCTCTAAGCGGGCGAGAAGCTCTTCCATCTCAAAAGGCTTGGCCAGGTAATCGTCGGCACCGGTGCGAAGCCCCGCCACTTTTTCCCGCCAGGTATTGCGGGCAGACAAAATCAGCACCGGCATTGTTTTGCCGGCCAGCCGCCATTTTTCAAGGACGCTTAAGCCATCCATTAAGGGGATGCCAAGGTCGAGGATGACGGCGTCATAGGGTTCGGTGTCGCCGAGGAAATGCGCCTCTTCACCGTCATGGGCCAGATCAACGACATATTTTGCCTGAGACAGAATATCAGCCACTTGTTTGGCGACGGCGAGATCGTCTTCGACGACAAGAATGCGCATGGCGGTTGGCTCCTTCAGTCGTCGTCATGGGGGCGAGGTTCGGGGCGCTGTTTTTTCTTTTGTCCGCGCGTGCGGAGAAGTTCCAGAGTCTTGGCATCATAGACCAGCTTATAGACATAACCTTGTTCGGTCAGCAGCTTGACCCGGTAGACCCATTTTTCCGGCGCTCTGTCTGCTTTTGTCGGCACATCGTGGTCATCGTCATCATCATCATCGTGTTTATTGTGGCGCTCTTTTCGCGGCGGCTTGGCTGGACTGAGGCCGATTTTCAGGATGCGTCCCGAATAATCGCGCCGCAGAATGATAATAAGTTCATCCATTGGCGCCACTTCGGATGAGGTCGGCAAGGGGGCTGCCGCAGGATGATCGTCGGCGTAAATGGGGCGCAGGGTGAAGGCAAGCAATCCGACAAAGGAAGCAAGAAGGATCAGGGCAAGGACAGTGGTTTTGCGCGAAGATAAAGATTGCGCCGTCATTGGACGGTGACCGCGGCCCAGATCGCCAGCGCTGAAAAAAGCAGGATAAGGGGCGCTCGCCAGGCGGTAACGGCAACCGGCACGGCGCTTTCAGGCTGGTCGTCTTCAAGTTCTTTTTTGCGTCCCGTCCACATGGCACCGACCAGATTACGGCCTTCGAGGAGGGATTCAAGGGCGACACCGGCGATATGGACAAATACGGCGACAAGAAGGGCATTGGCAATCCCTTCATGAACATCCTCCATCATATGGGCGATGTTGGGCGAGATGAACACGGCCCAGGGGCCGCCAATTCCGTCATCGCTGACAAACAGCCCGCTGATGACTGTTGCTGTTAGTAAGGCAAGCAAGAGGGCGATCATCCAGCCGCCAGCAGGATTGTGTCCAACAGATCCACTCTGGCGGTTGCGGAAGATATTGCGCAAATAGTCCCGGACCTTGGACCAGGGATGAATGAAGTTTGAAAAACGTGCATAGCGGCCTCCGGCAAACCCCCAGACAAGGCGAAAAAGCACGGCAACGAGAATCCCATAGCCCGCCAGTTGATGAATGAGAAAGAGGGGCTGTTCGTCTTCGGCGGTGAGCCAGGCAACGACGAAAAGAAGGACAATTATCCAGTGAAAGAGTCGTGTCGGCACTTCCCAGACGAGGCTTCCAGGGGCAGCGGCGGGGGGCTGAGTTTTGCTGTCGGTCATGGCGGGCCTCACTTGGGATGAAGGGATGGGGAGAGTTAAGTTCCTGTGATTATGGATAATTCAAGCTTAAGCCAGGCTTAAATTGGCGATCAGTGTGGCTTAAGGCGGCGGGGCTTATGGTCGGGGCATCGATAAACACAAACCATGGAGACCTTGAGATGACAAAAAATAATTCAACCCAGTCGACGACGACCGTTAAGGGAAACAAAACCCGTAACCGCGGCATTCTCGCCCTGGCGGCTCTGGCCACGATCGGCACCGGACTGGCTCTGCCGGCCTTTGCCGACGACGATGACCACGGAAAAGGTCGTGATCGCGGTGAGATGATGGTCGTCGATCCGGCCAATATTCTGCCGATCGAGGATATCCTCGGCAAGGTTAAGGCCGAGGGCTATCAGAATATCCGCGAGATTAAGCTCAAGCGCGGCGGTTACGTGGTCAAGGCAGAGACCGCCGAGGGTGACCGCGCCAAAATCGTTCTCAATGCCGAGACCGGCGAGGTGGTTGAGAAAAAGACGCGGAAAAAGGATTGCGGTTGATCTCCATTCACACCCTTCCCACAAGGGGGAGCCCAATTCTTTCTCCGGCAAAGGCCACCCTTTTGGGTGGCCTTTGTTTT
Organism: Rhodospirillaceae bacterium; assembly: GCA_018663165.1. GTDB lineage: Bacteria > Pseudomonadota > Alphaproteobacteria > UBA11136 > UBA11136 > JABJES01. The sequence goes on along the minus strand of JABJES010000104.1, from coordinate 5,310 downwards.
TATGGCGTTGATTGAAGGTGGGGGCCACCCCTTCGGGCGGCCTTTGTTTTTATGGCGTTGATTGAAGGTGGGGGCCGCCCTTTCGGGCGGCCTTTGTTTTGTCTGTGGAGGTTAAGGCCGTGGCCAGCCTCTGTTGCATAAAAGTCTCACCGTGACAAAAAAATACAGGGAATTGACGTGAAACAAGTTGCTGCAGCCAAGAGAATGGTAAAAAAGCCTTAGGCTACGGTAGCTTATATAGTGTACTTAATGGCTTGCCTCTACTGTATGTATAACTCATACTATATAAAGTATAATTTTAAACAGAGCTAAGCCTATGGGTGGTATGCTTAACTCCATGTTCAGGGGATGAATATGTTCATCAAGACGTGCTCTCGTTCTTTTCTTCTTTCCACTTTTGCGGTGTTTCTTTTCGCCGCGCCCCAGGCGCAGGCCGAGATAAGTGCCGATGGCGCTGCAGAGCCGGATGTCGTATCGGATGCAGCCCCGGATGAGGTTTTCCTTGAGGCCTCAGACATCCAAATTGCCGATGGCGACGAAAATATGGCGGTCAGCAGTGCCTTTAAGAAGGCGGTTGTCGATGATGGCAAAATTATCCTCAACGTGCGCTTCCGTTATGAATTCGTTGACGAGGTGGCCAGGGCAAAAGACGCCAACGCCACCAACATACGCACCCGCTTTGGTTATGAGACCGGGCTGTTCCACGGCTTTGGCATCGGCGCTGATGCCGAATGGACCCAGGGCCTGGGCTATGAGCGCTATAACTCCACCACTAACGGCCACACTGCTTTTCCGGTGGTGGCCGACCCCGATGTTGCCCAGCTCAATCAAGCTTTCATTAAGATGGAAGGGGTTATTCCAGACACCAAGGTGAAGGTCGGTCGTCAACGCATCATCTGGGACAATCATCGTTTCATCGGCAATGTCGGCTGGCGTCAGAACGAGCAGACCTTCGATTCCGCCCGTGTCGTTAATGCCAGCCTGCCCGACACTGAGCTTGAATACGTCTATATAAACAAGGTGCACACCATCTTTGGTGATGATTCGAACAATGGTTTTGAGCAGATGAGCTCGAACCTTGTCCATGCCGCTTATTCCGGTTTCGATCTTGGCAAGATCACCGGCTATGCCCTGATGCTTGATTATGATCGTCCGCGCTCTTACGGCAAGTCCCACTGGACAACCGGTGTGCGCTTTAAGGGTGATTACGCCGTCAACGACATGTGGAAGGTTCTCTATACCGGCGAATACGCTCATCAGGAATCGTGGAAAGACAACCCCGATGATTACGGCGTCAATTATTGGTTCGGCGAAGGCGGTTTGACCTATAGCGGCGCTCCGCTGGTCGGGCCGATCACCGCCAAAGTCGGTTATGAAGTTTTGACCGGGACCGGGCGCAATTCATTCCAGACGCCGCTGGCCACCCTGCATCTCTTCCAAGGCTGGAACGATAAATTCCTGACCACGCCCAATAATGGCATCACCGATCTTTATCTCTCAGCGGGAACCAGCATTGAGGGCTTTAAGCTTTATGCGGCCTATCACTGGTTTGAGGCCGAGCATGGGAACACGAATTATGGTCGTGAGTTTGATTTCGATATCAAGCGCAAGTTTTATGATCACTACACCGCGCAGGTCACCTATGGCCAGTATATCGCCGAGAATTTTTCTTCAGGCACCAAGAAACTCTGGCTGTCACTGATCTATAACTACTAAAGTTCGTTTTGACCTTTAGCCCGGTCGCCCGTCTGGGCGCGGCCGGGCGAGGATTGGTGCGAAGACAATTGTGTAGATCGCAAAGGCCAGGCACCAGAAAATTCCCGATAATGCAATCATGTCGACATAGGCATTCTCTGGCGCGAGAGGGGCGGCCAGGCGCGTAAGTGCGGCGACAGATACCAGAATATAGGCCGCAGTTGTTGATCGGGGCGTGACCAGTGCGCGGCCTGTGTGGCCCAGCGCCACCCGCGATATCATGGCCAGTGTCATTCCCCCGATGGCACCAATGGTCAGGGCGTGAAGGGCGGTGGCGGCCGGCAGGGCGTCGATGAAAAAGGCCAGGCCTTTCAGCCCTAAGCCGATGACGATCCAGACATAACCGAGATGGAGCGACCACAGGATTGGTTGGTTGAGGGTCTCCAATGTGCGCCAGCCGCGCAGACGAAAGCCGACGAGGCCGGCGGCAATAAGGGCGGCAATGGCGGCGGGAAACGCCAGCCCACCGGCAAGAACCTCTCCGGCATCGAGAAGCAGAACCAGGAAAACTGAGAGGATGGCGAGCTTGTCAAACGGGCCGTCACTCCGGATATGATCGCCAGCGCCCTGTGTCGCCAGAGCGCTGCGCGTAAAGGTCGGCAGGATGCGCCCGCCAATCAGAACGATCATCAGGATAACCGTATCAACGCCTAACGAGCGGCCAAGCGCGTTGCCGTCCGTGAACCGGTCGGAAAACCCAAGATGCTCGAAAATATTAGCCGCCGCCAGAAGCAGCAGGAGGGCGAGGGGAATAAGGTGCTTCCACACTTTCACCTGCCAGATCGCTGAGGCCACCCACAGGGCCGTGAGCGGAAGCAGGGCCATGTCGGCAAGGCTAAAAAGAAAGTGCGCAGGCCCATCGACCCAGGGCGCAACTCTACCCAACACCCAGAGCGTTACCAGCCCCGCCAGAGGAAGCCCGTGAAGACGGACAACGCCTGTCCAGTTGGGGACGGCGGTAAGAAAAAAGCCGCAGATAACAGCCGCCGTATAGCCGAAGATCATTTCATGAGCATGCCAGGCGGGCAGTGATATTCCCGGATCCAGGGTAATCCATCCGGGGTAGGCGAGACCCCACAGGAAGACGGAAAGAACGCCGTACGCCCCGGCACAGATGAAGAACGGCCGGAACCCGTAGGTGAAGAGCGCCAGAGAGGGCGTTGGTTTTTTCGTCGGCCCGGGCTTTTCAGTCGGCATTATTTTTTCAGATGGCATGCTCACCTAAGGTGCCATGTCGCCGCCGAAAGAGCCTTCGTCTTCCTTTTTCTTGTGGAAAGCTTCGGTGATTGTCCGCTCAAGTTCATAGGCCCCTTCGGGGAGCTGATGGGCGATGCCCTTATGACAATCGATGCAGGTTTTGCCCTGTTCTATGGCGTCGACATGTCGGTCGCGGGCGCGTTTTTCCTGCATCAGAAGCTCCATATAGTCGAAGCTATGACAGTTCCGGCATTCTCTGGAATCTGTTTTTTTCATTACCCGCCAGACATTGCCGGCAAGCTGCAGACGCTTGGCCTCGAATTTTTCGCGGGTGTCGATGGTGCCGAGGAAGTGATGGTAAAGCTCGTTCGACGCCTGAATCTTGCGCATTATCTTGTGGAACCATTCTTTCGGCACATGACAGTCGGGGCAGGTGGCCCGTACTCCGGTGCGGTTGTTGTAGTGAATGGTCTCTTTGTATTCGCGGTAAACATTGCGCTCCATTTCGTGGCAGGAAAGGCAGAAGGTCTCGGTGTTGGTCATTTCCATGGCCCAGTTGAAACCGCCCCAGAAAAGAACACCACCAATGGCACCGGCGACAAGCAAAGTGCCGAGCGCGTAATGACCGCTTGGGCGACGCAGCATTCGCCACAGGGCGCGGATCGGGCTTACCTCGGTGGCCCCGCCTTTTTTGCCGTCAGCTTTCTTTTTCTTCTCATTTCCCATTACGGGTCTCCTGCCGTTCGTAAAATCACGAGGTTAGAGGGTGTTCCCCTATTGCTTGCGCTCCAAGGGCTTAAAGGTATTGGGAACGAGCTCCGGCGCATCGGCCTGGGGCACGTGACACTGGGTGCAGAACCAGCGGGTTCTCGCGATATGGTCCAATGCCTGGCCTTCCCGGTTTGTGTAATGGGTCTCGCTGATCTTGGGCGCATTCTCGGTGACATTATAGGGCCAGTCGTGACAACGCATGCACTGGTTGACCTTTTTATCGATCTCGTATTGGTCGATCCTGTGGGGAATCAGCGGTGGCTGTTGACGGTAATTGCGGATGAAGCGGCCCTTATCCGTTTTTTGCTTAACGATACCCGGTGCCGTGTTGTTTTCGTCAATGCCCCGGTCGCGCATGAACTCCACATTGTCCTGGGCGTGCGCCACGACAGACGGGACAAGGCCAATGGCGCAAACAAGGCCAAGGGCGACAATCGTTAAAAGACATTTCTTTTCCACAGTAAGCACTCCCAGTCGAAAAAGAGGAAAAATATTCAGGCCCGCGCTCAGGCTTTTTCCGCCTTACAGGCACATTTCTTGAAATCCGTCTGTTTCGAGATCGGACAGGTGTTATCCATCGTCAGCTTGTTGACCAGTTGTTTGGCGTCGAACCAGGGGATGAAGACGAGTCCCTCGGGCGGACGGTTGCGTCCACGGGTCTCGATCCGGGTTTCAATCTCACCGCGCCGGGTTCTGATCTTGATCGCATCGCCGCGCCGTAGCCCGCGCTTTTTGACATCGTTCTCGTGCATCCACACCACTGCATGGGGAAAGGCGCGGTGGAGTTCAGGCACCCGCTGGGTCATCGAGCCCGAATGCCAGTGCTCAAGCACCCGACCGGTAACTAGCCACAGATCGTATTCGGCGTCTGGTTCCTCACCCGCCGGTTCATAGGGCAGGGCGAAGACCACCGCCTTGCCATCGGGCTTGCCGTAAAACTTTACGTCTTCGCCAGCCGGAACATAAGAATCATAGCCCTCGCGGAAACGCCACAGGGTTTCCTTGCCATCGACCACCGGCCAACGCAGTCCTCTGGCCTTGTGATAGGTATCGAAGGGGGCGAGATCATGGCCGTGGCCGCGCCCGAAGCTTGCATACTCCTCGAACAGGCCTTTTTGAATGTAAAACCCGAAGTCGTGGGCTTCGTCGTTATCAAATCCTTTCTGGATATCGGAAAGCGGGTATTTATCCACCTGGCCGTTGGTATAGAGGATGTCGTAGAGGGTCTTGCCCCGGTATTCTGGTTTCTTGGCAAGCAGCTCTTCGGGCCAGACCTCCTCGACCTTGAACCGTTTGGAAAATTCCACCAGTTGCCAGAGATCGGATTTGGCACCTTCCGGCGGCTTGACCTGTTGACGCCAGAACTGGGTGCGTCGTTCGGCATTGCCGTAAGCGCCTTCTTTTTCTACCCACATGGCGGTGGGCAGAATGAGGTCGGCGGCCTGGGCGGTGACCGTTGGATAGGGATCGGAAACAACGATGAAGTTTTCCGGATTGCGATAGCCCGGAAAGCCCTCTTCGTTCATGTTGGGGGCGGCCTGCATGTTGTTGTTGCACATCACCCAATAGGCGTTGAGTTTGCCGTCT
>JABJES010000112.1 GCA_018663165.1 Rhodospirillaceae bacterium | reverse complement strand
GGCCTCGTCCACCGCTTTACCGGCAATATCGGTCGATTGAGACACCTGACGTCTGATCTCATCGATTGAACTGGACAGCTCTTCGGACGCGCTCGCCACTGTCTGGACGTTGGTCGAGGCCTCTTCGGCTGCCGCCGCCACGGCGGTGGCCTGACGGGTAGTTTCTTCCGACGACGCCGCCATGGTTTCCGATGTGGCGTTGAGCTCGGTCGAGGCCGACGCCACAGCACCCAGCGATTCGGCCACCGTCTTATCAAAGTCGGCAGTCATTTTCTCAATATTTTCGCCGCGCTGGCGCTTGATCTCGTCTTCCTTGCGCTGGGCCTCTTGCATTTCCTCGTTCTTGATCATGTTCTCCTTGAACACCTGAACCGCCCCGGCCATCTCGCCGATCTCGTCCGGGCGATCACGGGCGGGAATTTCGACACCGTGGTCGCCGCCAGCGAGAACTCCCATGACACCGGTCATATTACTGATCGGGCCGGTGATGGAGCGGGCAAACAGATACCCGGCACCACCGGAAACACCGATCAGCACGATAACGACGATCAGCATGAAATTGCGCATCTCGTAACTACCGGCGAGTATTTCTTCCTCGTCAATCTCGGCGATAACCGCCCATTTGACGCCGTGGAAATCGATCAGGTCGTAGGCCGACATGACGTTGATGCCGCGATAATCGGGGACAATTTTGGCCCCGGATTTTCCCTCATGGGCGAGGGTCACGGTTTCCGTATCGACCTTGCTCTGTAAAATCGTCGATTCTTCGGAAAAGCGCGAATCGCTACGCATCAGCTTGTCATCACCGACCAGATAGCTCTCGCCGCTTTCCCCCATGCCGGCGGTGGCCTGCATGATGTTATTGATTTTGGCGATCGGCATCTGAAAGGCGAGAACGCCAAGAAAACTGTTGCCCTCGTAGAGGGGCAGGGCGATGAAGCTGGCCGGCACACCGGCGCTCGGCGCATAGGGTTTGAAATCGACGAAGGAGATCGACCCCTTGGAGGCGTCCTTGGCCAGACGGAAAATGGCGCCGAGATCGCTGTCCTTCCACTCGCCGTTCATCACATTGGTGGCGTAATCCAGCTCCTTAAACACCGTATAGACGACGTTGCCGTCGGCATCGAAAATGAAAATGTCGTAATAGTCGCGCTGGGTCAGCAATTCGCGGAACCAGGGATGATAGGTGGCATGGCTGCCGCTGTAAGCCGATCCGTCCGACGCATAATCGAGTTTATGTTTTTCACCCGCCGCGTTGGAATTATTGTGGATGTAATTGTCCTGAAGAAAAGACAGGGCCGAACTGCCCAATTCGTTAAAATTCTGGGTGAATTCCTTTGCCGCCTGATGGACCGTGGCGTTCTGAGACGTAACGATGAGGTCCTGATCGATGGAGGTCAGGTAATTCAGCAATTCGGCCTTGCGGCTCGCGCCAACTGCGGTGAGCTTGCTCTGAGATTCGAGCAGAAGTTCGGTGCTCGCCTTATTATAGGCGATCAACCCGACGACCACCGCCGAAATGACGGAAAAAGCCGCAATAACAATCGGCAGTTTCTGCGCGATCTTTAAATTGGTGTAAAACGAAAAAATCCCCATCGCCAGTTACCCTCCCAAGGCAAAGCATCAAGTTGTTCCGTCAGAAACGGTGAAATATAGGCATTATTTATTACCATAAAATTAATGTGTATTAAAGATGTGATCTATATAGGCAGTTATTTGCCTAATTTGCCTAATTTACCGGCAGGGCAGGGGAAAGATAAGGTTTGGAATCAAAGTTTAAAGGCCCGAACCGGCGATTTATTTTTCCCGTTCAGGGGTTTTTACCTGTTTCGGCCTGTTTCAAGCGCCAATAGATCTCCATCCGAAGAATCGGAAGATCGGTTATAAACCAGAGATAAAGATCGAATTTTTCCTGCCGACGGCTGGGCAGGCGATAGGCCCGCCAATCGGTGCTATCGGTGATATGATCCCAGGCCGTATAACCCGGCACAATGACAGGAGCCAGATCAGCAGGCGGTGTCTTTTCTGCATCCTTATCTCCAGGCAATGTCGGCTGCAAAACCGGAGCCACTGGAAACTCTCCCTCTTCCTCATTTTTTAGACCAAACAGCCATTGGTAAACATCGGTCAAACTATTGGAGCTGGCCTCATCGGCTTCGGCCTCGCTAAAGGCCTCCCTTTCCTCGCCTTCGCTACCGAAAAACCAGGAATAGAAGTCGTCTTCACTTTCACCGCCGTCCTGATCCTCGGCATGAAGGGGAAAGGCGGCAAGCAGGAGGAACCCGGCGCAAAACGCCGGAATTGCGGCCCGGCGCGCAGACAACAGGGAACACCCCCCCCTAAGAAATGACAAACAGAAGAACATGAGGATGATTATGCCCGATCAAAATTTGGAGCGTCGCCTTCAGGCAACCCCCAAAGCCCCGTCCTCATCGACATCAATGGTCATAGCGGCACGCAGTTTTTCAAAGGCGCGGACCTCAATCTGGCGGACCCGTTCACGGCTAATGCCGTATTCCCCGGCGAGTTCTTCCAGGGTCACGGGATCCTCACTGAGGCGGCGCTCAGAGATGATATGGCGCTCTCTCTCATTGAGATTTTCCATCGCACGGACGAGCATTTGGCTGCGCAGATGGTTTTCTTCCATGTCCCCGAGCAGGGCTTCCTGATCCGGGCCCTCGTCGCGAAGAAAATCCATATGCTCGCCGGCATCCTCATCCGAAAGCGGCGCATTAAGGGACATATCGCCCCCCGACAGGCGGCGGTTCATCTCGATCACCTCAGCCTCGGGCACATTCATACTCTCGGCGATACGCGCCGCATCGGTGGGGGAAAGCTCACCGCTGTTATAGATTTTCAGACTTTCTTTGATTTTGCGCAGACCGAAAAACAGCTTTTTCTGAGCCGCCACAGTACCGATCTTGACCATCGACCAGGAGCGCAGGACATATTCGGTAATCGCCGCACGGATCCACCACATGGCATAGGTTGAGAGGCGAAAACCCTTATCGGGTTCGAACCCCTTGACCGCCCGCATAAGACCGACATTGCCCTCAGAGATTAGATCAGCCAGGGGCAGACCATAGCCCTGATAGCCACGAGCGATTTTTGCCACCAAACGAAGATGGCTGGTGACCATGCGGTGCGCGGCATCGGTCTCTCCGTGTTCCTTATAGCGTTTGGCCAGCATGAATTCCTCATCCCGCCCGAGCAGGGGAAATGTCTGAATCTCGTTGAGATAAGCCTTCAGGCTTCCGCCTGAAGCAATCGTCGGCAAAGACATGGACAATGTGGTCATTACGCTTCCTCCGTTATGTGTTCTTTTGTCATAACCTCTTGAGAGACGAAGCGGCGGCGAAATTCGTCTATTCCAGATGGCAGACAAACCCGTCCCGACTCGTCAAACGGCAAGGCGCAACTTTCGAAGGATGTCCTGGAACGAAAGAGATCGGTGGACATGTTCACATCCTCCAAATGAGCAATATGACGTTTCTACACCTTTAACTGCGTCCGGCCCGCATTCTTGCCAAACCGAACATTTACCCGGCCCCAAACTCTGGCGACCGACAAGCTATCTTATACCATAAAATACGGCAAAAGTGTGACGTTTTTCTTAAAATCCCCCCAGACTCAGGCGCGCCAAATAGCAAAAAACAGCCAAAAACAGGCGTGTCTGCTAGTCCCGGTAAGAATCGCGAATATTGAGAAACTTTTCTTCGCGATCGAGGAAAATTGCCCCCAGATCGGGATCGAACTGAGTTCCCTTCATCTTGACCTGCATCAAATAGAGCCGTTCAGCCCTGTGCTATTGACTAAATCGCGACTAGGGCCGGGAAAATATGGACAGGAGAGGAGGCCGAGATGGATGATTACGCCCCCTCAGGAGTGGGGATCGGTCATAATTCTGAAGATACGGAAATCACCATAGAGGTCCGGCTATTCAACAGCCTGACCGGG
>JABJES010000288.1 GCA_018663165.1 Rhodospirillaceae bacterium | reverse complement strand
TTTGCCATGGCACAGCGTGAAATCGGTCTTTCTGCCGGCGAACCGCCGACGACAAAAGGCTATACACCAACAGTTTTCTCTGAATTGCCAAAGCTTCTTGAGCGTGCGGGGCCCGGCATCGACAAGGGCAGCATCACTGGCCTGTTTACCGTTCTTGTTGAGGGCGATGACCATAACGAACCCGTCGCCGATGCCCTGAGGGCTATTCTTGATGGTCATATCGTTCTTGACCGCTCAATTGCCGAGAGAGGGCGCTACCCGGCGGTTGATATCCTGCGGAGTGTTTCCAGGACGATGCCGGATTGTAATTCAGATGATGAGAACGCTTATGTGAACAAGGCAAAGAAACTCATTTCTGCTTATGAAGATATGGCCGATATGATCCGTCTTGGCGCTTATCGTCAAGGCAGCGATGCTAAAACAGATGAGGCTATTCTCTATTATCCGAAACTTGAGGCATTCCTCGCCCAAAATAAGAATGAGAAATGTGATCTTGAGGCCGGTTATGCCCAACTAGCAGAAATTCTTCTCGGAGAATCGGCGCAACAAACATCGCCTGGGGCATCATGAGGGGGATGATTAATCTGATCAGGATGCACCGGTGGCGTCTTGATGAAAAAAGCCGGGAAATTGTTGAATATGAAGAACTGGTGGATAGTTTTGTACATCAGGGTGAATTGCTTGAAGATGAGTTAAAGGCCGAACAGGTTGCAGCCAAGGATAATACAATGGCCAGCCTGACCTATGGTGAATATGCAAATTCAATTATCCAGCGCCGGGAAAAACTGGGCAGCTCTATTTCCCAGGTCGAACAACAGATTCAACACGCCAAAGAAGATCTCCGGTTGATATTTCAGGAATTGAAAAGATATGAAATTCTGAAAAAAAATCAGGATGAGGCGGCGCTGGAAAAAGCCAACAAGCTGGAGCAATCCACTCTTGATGAACTTGGCATTGAGTTATTCCGGCGCAGGGATCAGCACTAAAGCCGGAACCACTGTTGGGCGGCTTTCCCTATACACCCTATACAATCGAATTGATAAGTCCCTTGTTCTCCCAGTGTGGCTGATGGTCTTCCATCGACACACTATGTAAGGGAATATCCTCGGCCTGGAGATCGACAGAGTTGACGGTAATACGCACCCATCGGGGAACAAGCTCGTTATTGATATCCTCGAGAATTGCCACTGCAATCGCCTCAAGGGAGTCCCAGGGGCCGTTTGCCATGTTTCCGATATAGGTGGAAAAGGAATCCGGTATCAGAATGAAGCGGTCGGGGACATAGCGAATGATAACCTCCCTGCCGCCTTCTGTATTTTTCAGACGATCGAGGCGCCCTTTGACGGTAACAATATAATCAATTGATTCGCCGGGATTGTTGTTGGTTTTAAGAACTTCCCTGCGCATTAATGGATCAGAAATATCGATGCTATCCATGAGTTTCTCGCTGGATTTGAAAGAAGGCATATTCTAGCCCGCTGAGTAAAAAGAGGGAAATAGGCAAGGTCCCGGCAAAGTGGGGGCAAAGCTTCAGACTGTGAATTCGACCGGGTGCGCCTCTTGATTGATGGTGGTAGGGGCGCTCGGTGGTTTGACGAAATTCGGGGTTACCTTAAAAGTTAATTCGCCACTGAAAGAGGTTTCTTTCAGGCCTATCCTGTAAATGTCGTTTATATCCTTTTTGATATCGCCGGAAAGAGCCTGCTGTGTGCGGATAATTAATTCAAATGACTTTGGTCTGACCAGCCCATCAAGCTGCATGGGGCCAAAGTTGCTGAGGTCGAGATCAATAAGAAAACGTGTGTCCTCTTCGCCCAAACCTTCTTCCTCATTGTCCTTTTCTTTGTGACGTAAATATATCCGCAGAGGGTTGAGGTCTTTTTCATCAAAAACAGGAATGAGAAAACTTCGCCATTCACCCTGGGATGGCTCTTTGGAAAGCTTTGAGAGCTTGGAGAATTCATCCCCAAGTTTTTTCAATAAATCGCCTCGGCCAATTTTTTCCAGGGCGAGACTCGGTCCCATGCCCATCCAGCTTCGGATATCGCCGCTGTTAAGGGCGGAAAAAAGGAAAAGCATGGACGTCGTCATGCCTGCTCCCGGTCGGGGAAGAACACTATTTGTAAGCTGATGGGCAGCAGAAGGATCGGATTGGGAAAGAACGGCAATAGTTTCCCGCAAGGCGGGCCAGTCACGGGTCATCGTTAATACGGAAGCATCTGTCGCCACGCCTGTGCCGGCTTGCGTCATGGCTGGTGAGGGCAAGGCACGGAGAATTTCGAGAATTACGATACTATTCCGGGGCAGGGCGGCCTTGGTATCGAGGGACAGAAGACCTATCGGCGTCTGGATAATGGACTGATTAGTGGCGTTTGAGCCGCTGACCGTTCCTGCGACCAAGGGGGTTCCTGCAGGCAGGTTGGCAGCCGTCTGCTGCATTACCGTTGCCGGATTGCTGCCTGTAGCGGGCGCGGTATTAGCAAGCCGCACTTCGATGTGGGTTCCCTTTACTGCGGACATGACTCCCTGGCCTGTGGCTTGCCCGGCGTTTCCAGTAACTGTGGGTGTGGCTGAGGGTACCTGAGAGGGACCAGAGATAGGGCCGGGGACAGTCAATCCTGGAATGGAGGAAAGGTTCCCGCTGATGCTGCCGACAAGCCCGCCTAGAGAAGCAGCATTCGATGTGCCGATAAGTGTTGCGGTCAGGATGCCTGCTGTTGTCACTACACTAGCTGGTTGGCTGGCCGGCTGGCCGGCTGGGGCTGCCTGGTGTGAAAGTGTGGGGGGGTGTGACATGGTTTTTCCAGAAGGCACCTGGATTCCGCCCGCTGTTGGGGGCTTGTCGTTAATTGAGAGAATAATCATCTGCAGTTGGGCACCGACCGATTGCACCTGAAGAGAAACGGTGTTTCCGGGCTGTAGAATATGATTTGTGACCAGGGACAGGACGCCGTTGGATGTGCGAAGAATCGCGTGGCCCTGGGCATCGTGACCGGTGATAGATCCGTTAATAATCGTTCCTGGCGACAGTCTGAGAAGAGGTGTGTCGATCCCCTTAAAGGCTGTCGTGGCAACAGGAGCCGCTATTGAGCGGATAACCGGGGGCGCATTGGTAGGAGGGCCAACCGTGCTCATGGTTTATCCTGTTAGTTGTGCGGCAATCTCTTCAACGCATTGTGCGGCAGGTGAGTTTGGATAACGCTGCAGTATCGGCGATTGATGGCGGATACTCTCACGAACTTTGATGTCACGACGAATAATTCCGGCCAGAGGCGGAGAAATTTTGAGAAAATTTTGGCATGCCTTGAGCAGTGTATTATAGGTTTTCTCGCCACTTTGCAGGGTGTCTGCCATGTTGACGACGACTCGAATATCAGACTTGGGGGCGTTTCGTGTCGTAATCTTGATAAAGGCATAGGCATCGGTCAGGGCCGTGGGTTCATCGGTGGTCAGAACCAGAATTGTGCCGGTTGAATCGGTCAGTTTTTGAACCGCGCTTTCGATACCGGCACCTAGATCGATGATTAATTGGTCGTAATCCATAGACAGGGTTCGCAGCCCTTCATGAATGGAATCGAGTTTCTGGCCGGGCATATCGGTCATATTTCCAGAGCCGGAACGCCCGGCAATAATATCGAATCCTCCCTCTTCATATCGAATGGCTGATTCGCGCAGAGTCGATTTACCAGAAATAACGTTGCCTAAATCCTTAGGCGGCATCAGGCCAAGCTGGATATCAACATTGGCAAGTCCGATGTCGCCGTCAAAAAGCAGCACCCGGCTGTTTCTTTTCGCCAGGGCATGGGTCAAGGTAATGGCAAACCATGTCTTGCCGACACCACCCTTGCCAGAAGCAATGGTGATGATATTCGCTGGCTTGTTCGCCGCGACGGGGGTGGTTTTCAAGTTTGTTTCCGGCTTCACAGGACAGCCTCCGAGAGTTCTGGGTTCTGTACGGACCCAAGTGATTCAGGTAGCAAAAGCCGTGCCAAAGCAACCGGATTAATCGGTGTCAGGCCTTTTCCTACCCAACATCGCTAAACCTGAGCTTTCCGGCCTCAGCGGCCGCTAAAAGGCCGCCCAGGCGTCGTGTAAGATCAAGCCGGGTAACAAGCATGCGGGAGACTCCTAAGTTACTGAAAGCTTCCGAAGTTTCCGCGCTTTCCATGGCGTCACCTCCTGCCGACATGACGAGAACGGGTTCAGCGTTAGAGGCGTCAATATTGCTCTTAAGTTCGTCCATTTCTTGACTGATGAAGGGATTTGTCCCCGCACTATCGATTAGGGTCAGGGCGGCACCGTTGGATTGGGCAAGGCAGCTCTTCAGTTCATCCGGATTCTGAGCAACCTGCAGACTGATCTTCAATATGCGCATAAAGGCTCTAAGTTGCTCTACGCCACCGGCCCTGAAGGTATCGATGGTAACCACCTGGACGGGCATGTTTTTAAGTCGAGCCTGGGTGGCAATCTTTGCGATGCTAACCGTTTTTCCGCAGCCGGGCGCCCCGACCAGCATCAGGGGGCGTTTCAGGGTGGTTTCGAATATTGGGGAAAAACGAAAGGTCTCATCCAGAGCGGCCGCTAGGGCCATCGTCATGTTACCTTGAGAGAGAACCTCGGCAGTCTCGGTCAGACGGTGAACGAGTTTTTCCGGTATGCCGTGATGCTTGAGCGCCGATTCAAGGGAACCGGGCTCTAAGTTTTCTCTTTCCCGTCCGTAATTATTCTTGCCTGTGTCGGTGACGGCAAAAGACGCTGGAGGGGATTCCAGGATATCATCCTTTTCGATAGCAGCGGTGATACGCACACCTTTGCCGCCAGGGCCGCGCCGGGTTGAGACAATGATGGCTTCAGGGCCAAGTTGGTCTCTGACCATCTTCATGGCCATGCCCATATTTTCAGAGGTAAAGCTTTTCAGACGCATCTGATATTGCCCTTGCTAAACTTGACCCAAGGTCTTGATCTTGGCTTTTGGATGGACTTCATTCTGGGACATAACAACCGTTGTTGGCCGAAAGCGTTCAATAACCGACCGCACATAGGGTCTGATCCTGGGGCTTGTCAGGAGGACCGGGGACTCGCCGATCATTGCTTGACGATCGAAGACCTCCCGGACAAGTTTGATAAAGTCCTGAAGCCTGCTCGGCGGCATGGAAAGCTGCAAATCCTCACCCTTGCCGACAACCGATTCGGCAAAGCTCTGCTCCCATTCAGCCGACAGGGTGACGATGGGGATATAGCCTTCCGGCGTTGTATTGGTGTCGCTGATTTGACGTGACAGACGCGCCCGCACATGTTCTGTGATGGCATTGACGTTCTGAGTGAATCCAACTGCCTCGTTGATTCCTTCGAGAATCGTCGGTAAATCCCTGATTGAAATTCGTTCGGACAAAAGGTTCTGTAATACCCGTTGCACGCTCCCAAGGCTGACCTTTTGAGGCACAAGATCGACAATCATCTTTTGATGATCTTCCCCCATATCGTCGAGAAGCTTTTGAGATTCTGTGTAGGACAGCAATTCAGGCATATTGTCTTTAATGATTTCCGTCAGGTGAGTGGTAATGACAGTTGGCGGATCGACGACCGTATAACCACGGAATTGGGCTTCTTCGCGCTGTTCATCGGGCACCCACATCGCCGGAAGACCAAATGTCGGCTCTACTGTTTCCTCGCCGGGAAGAGAAATCTGTTCGCCGTTTGGGTCCATTACGAGCAACATATTGGGGTGAAGTTCACCACGGCCAGCTTCAATTTCCTTGATCCGCACAAGATAGGTATTACTAGGGAGCTGAACGTTATCCTGTATGCGAACGGCAGGTAGAACAAAGCCCATTTCCTGAGCCAGTTGGCGCCGCAGGGCCTTGATCTGGTCCGTAAGCCGCTCGCCCTTTTCATTATTGATCAGGGCAAGCAAGGCGTATCCGAGTTCAAGACGGACGATATCCATCTGCAGGGCCGCTGCGACGGGTTCTTCGGCCGGGACGGCAGCTTCGGCTTTAACAGCTTCGGTCTCAATTTCTTGTGTTTCGCTGTTGATCATTCGCTGAGTCTGGGTCCAGGCCAATAGCCCCATCATGCCGGCAATCATAAGGAAGGGGACTGGGGGAATTCCAGGGGCCATGGATAAAATAATCATTAAGCCGGCGCTGATTCCCAATGCTCTCGGGTACCTGCCGAGTTGGATAAAGATAGCCTTGTCGGCCGAGCCGACAACGCCAGCCTTGGAAACAACCATACCGGCGGCGGTAGAGACAATAAGGGCGGGAATTTGTGTGACCAGTCCGTCACCCACCGTCAGGGTGGTGTAGGAATCGGCCGCCTGTGCGAGGCTGAGATCATTTTGTGCGACACCAATGATAATGCCGCCAATGACATTGATAAAGGTAATCAGTAATCCGGCCACGGCATCGCCACGGACGAATTTTGCCGCACCATCCATGGATCCGAAGAACGAGCTTTCATCTTCGAGATGTTTGCGACGGTCGCGGGCTTCATTTTCATCAATCAGGCCAGAAGAAAGATCCGCATCGATCGCCATCTGTTTGCCTGGCATGGCATCAAGGCTGAAACGGGCGGAAACTTCTGCTATGCGCCCAGAACCCTTGGTGATGACGACGAAGTTAACGATCACCAGAATGGCAAAAACGATGATGCCGATGACGTAATTACCGCTCATGACAAAGCCGCCGAAAGCTTCGATAACTTTACCTGCGGCACCCGGGCCAAGATGCCCGTCACTCAGAATCAGTCGTGTTGATGCCAGGTTTAGGGACAGCCTGAGCATTGTCGCAATCAACAGAATCGTCGGAAACGAGCTGAAATCCAGAGGTTTCTCGATAAACAGGGCGGTCAGCAAAATCATGACCGAAAAAGTGATGGAGATGGCAAGAGAGAAGTCGAGCAGCCATTTCGGCATCGGCAGGATGAGAACCACCAGGATTGCAACCACGCCAAGGGCGAAGAAGATATCTCCACGGCGTAATGCAGCACCAAGACGTGAAAAAACGTCAGTGCCTCCACCGGTGGCTTGTGCCTGTGTTGTAGTTTCCGACATTCTTTAAAAAGCCCTAGATGCTGGCGTTGTTGGGGGGGCCGGGAACGGGAACAGGAACGCCGCCTTCACTATAAAGCTTTAGTTTATTCCTTAGGGTGCGAATGGAAATACCGAGGATATTTGCCGCATGGGTTCGGTTGCCCAGGCAATGGTTAAGGGTGTTGAGAATCAGGTCGCGCTCAACAGCGGCCACAGTTTTCCCAACCATGGTGCTTTTGTCCGTCTCTTCGCCTGAAGTGGCGGCCGAGGTGGGGGTGGCTTGAGTTGTTTCGGACGTGCCATAGGCTTGGCTGACGGTTCCGCTCCCCGAAAGGAGGATGGCGTTGGGAAGAATCTCCGGCCCGCTGGAAAGAAGAACCGCGCGATGCATTGTATTTTCCAGTTCGCGGACATTCCCGCGCCAGGTATGGGTCAATAGAACCTTTAACGCTTCATCGGAAACTTTCCGTTCGGGGACGCCGTTGGCATCGGAAAACTTCTTGATGAAATGTTCAACCAGAACCTTGATGTCCTTTGGCCTTTCGCGAAGCGGCGGCAGGGACAGAGTCATGACGTTGAGGCGGAAGAAAAGATCATCACGGAAATTTCCTTTCTGAACTTCCTCTTCAAGATCACGGTTTGTGGTGGCAATCAGGCGAATATCGACTTTGACCGGCTGTGTGCCGCCAACTCTGTCAATCTCGCGTTCCTGAATGACGCGCAAAAGCTTGGCCTGGAGCCGAGGGTCCATTTCACTGATTTCATCAAGCAGCAGGGTTCCCCCGTTGGCTTCCTCAAATTTTCCAACGCGCCGGGCGACAGCGCCGGTAAAGGCTCCCTTTTCATGTCCGAAAAGCTCTGATTCAAGTAAATTTTCAGGGATAGCGGCGCAGTTGACGGAAACAAACTTTTGGTCCGAACGCTTGCTCTTTCGGTGAATAAAGCGGGCGACCAGTTCCTTGCCGGTGCCTGATTCGCCGGTAATCATGATGCTGGCTTCACTGGGAGCCACCTGTTCGCCTAAACGAAGGCATTCGGCCATTGCGGGGTCGTTGAAGACAATGGCGTGGCTTTCTTCGGAAACCGCTTCGAGAACGGCAGCGATTAATTCCGCATCCGGGGGGAGGGGCAGATATTCCTTGGCCCCGCTTTTGATCGCCTTGACGGCTGAAGGTGTATCATTGCCGATGCCACAGGCAATAACGGGAACAAAAATACGTTCGTTTTTGAGGCTATCGACCAGGTCGGCGACATTGAGCTTAACGTCAATCATGACCAGATCGGCACTCTGACCGGAGCGCAGCATATTAAGCCCGTTCTCAATCGATTCCGTATGCGTGACTTTAGCTCCTCGGTCGAGCGCAATCTTACTGGCTGCGCTGATATAACCTTCTAGGGGGCCAATTATGAGCAATCGCATTTTTTTCTCCGAACTCTCTGTTTTTTAGTCAAAATATCTGATCCGCCGGTTTGGCGGAAGGAGGCTGTTAACAAGCATTTCCAGTCGTCGAGGGTTTTCCTGTTTTCCGATTGAAGCCGCCGCCATTAGGTAAAGGGTGTTGACTAAGGCTTCTTCTTTGGAATTACGGTCAAGTTTCGAGGCAAGGGGGGCAAAAACCATATTGGATAGAACGGCCCCGTAAAATGTAGTCAAAAGGGCGACGGCCATTGCCGGGCCGATGCTTTTTGGATCATCAAGGTTCCCCAGCATCTGGACCAGGCCGATTAATGTGCCGATCAGTCCCATGGCGGGCGAAACCTCTGCCGATTTGCGCAAAACATTAGCGCTTTTGAAATGTCGGTTGCTGGTTGCGCGGAGCTCATGCTGAAGAAGCCGTTCGACTTCTTCGCCGGGCATGCCGTCGACAATCATCATCAGTCCCTTTTGCAGAAATTTATCATTGTTGAGTTGGGGGATAATGCTCTGAAGGGCAAGGACCCCACGTTTCCTGGCCGCTTTAGCCAGGGCGAGAACCTGGATGGCGGCCTGAACCGGGTCACGGGTAGAGTAGATAAGGGCATGAACGACAACTGTTTGAGCTCGAAATACTTCACCGATGGAAAAACAGATTGAGGTAACGGCAAAAGTCCCTCCGATGACGATCAAAATCGAAGGAATATCGATAAACGACTTTGGTGACCCTCCCATATAGAGGGCCATTGCGATCAGCGCAAAACCGCCGAGCAGGCCGAATATTGTCGCGTAATCCACTGCGGATTTTTTACCCGGTGAGGATTCGCTTCCTTGAGCGTTCTCTGCCATAGATACTTACATTCTTAAAAGGGCGCTTGTCGCCAGGTTTATCAGGATTGGTCGGACTTGATAATTTCAGTCATGGTGACACCAAGCCGTTCATCAACCACCACGACCTCTCCACGTGCGACAAGGCGATTATTGACATAAATATCAATCGCCTCTCCGACTTTTCTGTCAAGCTCGACAACCGCGCCACGACCAAGTTTGAGAAGCTGGCTGACCTGCATTTCGGCCTTTCCAAGGACTGCGGATACCTGGACGGGGATGTCATAAACGGCATCCAAATCCTTCTGTGATATATCCTCATCCATTATGTCATTAATGGCCATGGGGTCCTGAGCCGGACTCTCTGGTGGCGGCGGCGGATCATCAAATTCTGCCAGTTGAAGATCATTTGGCGCGGCTTCTTCTGCGGGCGGTGTGGCCTCTTCGGTTGGGTTAGTCGTCTCTTGGTCGGACATGGTTAATCTCCTAATAGATGTTCCGGATCGTCCGGCCCGGTTTCGGGTGGGGGTAATTCATCAGGGGCAGCCTCAGTTGAGGAGCCCTCTGTTTCTTGGGTTTCAGCATTGAGCTGATCTTTGGCTGTTTCTGACTGGTCAGGCTGGGCCAAGACTTCTTCCTGATCGCCGAGATAGATTTTGATAATGGAATCTATCTCATTCCAGATTTCCTTGATATTTCGTTCTGCGATTCCATCGGCCCACTCTACACGGCAATCGGCATCATCCAGCTTATTATTGGCAACGATGGATATTTTGCCGTGATAGCCACTCTGGTCGCTAATGTCCTCAATATGCGTTTGGAGCTCGCCTTGGGTCCTTTCATTAACCCTGACGAGAATTCGCGGCTCGGCGAGAAGGCGGTCAAGGCAGGTGATCATCAGGCCCTTAATTTCGGCAAGCGCGTTTTTGCGTGAAAGGGTAGGGAGAATTTTTCGGGCGACGGTAAGAGAGGCCTTGATGGCGTAATCCCGCGATTCTTCAAAAATAGAAGCCTGTATATTTCCCAGCTCTATAAGTTGATGCTGGATATTATTAAGGGCTTGAGATGCCATATGGGCACCTTCGGCGCGGGCGTCTTCGGTTCCTTTTGTGCGCCCCTGCTCAAAGCCTTCCTGCCGGGCATTCTCGATAAGAGATTCCATATGCTGGCGCTCGGCCAGTTCAATCCTGGCCTGCTCTTCAGCTTCCTTTTCTATATCGTTCTCATCGAACGAAATAGGGGGGATGTATTTCTTTATTGCGGACATATCTATCTGTTTACCTAATAAACAAGTTCTTCATCGCCCTTGCTCTCGGTGATGACAATCTCACCTTGAGCTGCGAGATCTTTGGCCACCGTGACCATCGCCATCTGCGCTTCATCGACGTCTTTAAGTCGAACCGGCCCCATGGATTCCATGTCTTCTTTTAGAATCTTGCCAGCGCGCTCAGACATATTAGAGAAGAACAATTCGCGCATGGATTCAGAAGCGCCCTTCAGGGCAAGCCCCAGTTTGTCTTTATCAACGCTACGCAACAAAGTTTGAACACCTTGCGGGTCGAGCTTGTTGAGGTCTTCGAAGGTGAACATCAGCGCCTTGATGCGTTCGGCGGCATCGCGGTTCTGTTCTTCGAGTGCAGACATGAACTTTGTTTCGGCATTGCGGTCGAGGTTATTGAAAATTTCAGCCATCATTTCATGGGCGTCGCGACGGTTTGTACGGGCAAGGTTGCTCATGAACTCGGTGCGAAGGGTCTTCTCAACGTCATCGAGAACTTCTTTTTGAACCGATTCCATGCTCAGCATGCGCTGGACCACTTCCATAGCGAAGGTTTCCGGCAGGGTGGAAAGCACGCTCGCAGCATGGTCGGGCTTGATCTTCGACATGACGACGGCCACGGTCTGGGGATACTCATTCTTCAGATAATTCCCAAGAACAGCCTCGTTAACGTTGCCAAGCTTGTCCCACATGGTGCGACCGGCAGGCCCACGGATTTCTTCCATAATATTGTCGACGCGATCTTTACCGAGTGCTTTGACAAGCAGGCGCTCGGTGCTTTCATAGGTGCCGACCAGCGAGCCCGTTGAGGCGACGCCTTCAGAGAATTCAAGGAAAAGCCGCTCAACCATAGTTGAATTGACCGTGCCAAGGTTGGCCATGGCCTGGGAAAGCTCTTTGATTTCCTCATCATCCATCAAGGCGAAAAGCTTGGTTGCGTATTCTTCACCAATAGCCATGACCAGCATGGCGGCTTTTTCCGGACCTGAGAGGCCTCTATAGTCTTCCTTCATAACCGATTCACTCCTGCATTAATAAGAGTAATTGTTGTTATTTTTCCGCAAACATCCATGTTCGGATAATCGATACGGTTTCCTCAGGATGTTTATCAATAATTTCGCCGACTTTCTTTAAGGAGGATGCTTTTACCCGGCCTTCTATTTGGGCAAGGTTAATCAGGGTGTCATCTTCCTCTTCTTCCTCGGGCATGGCGCCAGCTGCGGCGGCCAAGGCGGATTCAGCAGGCCCAGCGAGTGCAGGCGCCGATTTTTCAGCCATAAGCTCACGCTCGGCAGCCGTCGGAATGGCTTCCAGGGCGCGCATGAGAAGTGGGCGAACAACCATAAGAATGACCAGAATGGCAATAACGGAAAGCACAATAATTTCACCCACACGGAAATAATCTTGTTTGCCCAAGCCAAACAGTGGCTCTATTTCTTCTTCGGCGAATGCACCTTCAACAATGGCAAATTTAAGGTTCACGACTTCGATAATATCACCGCGTTTTTTATCATAGCCGACGGTGGAACGAACCAGCTTTCCAAACTGCTGGAGTTCCTCCTCGCTTCTGGGCTCGTAAATGGCATTACCGTCCGCATCGGTCGTATAGGTACCATCAACAAGCACGGCAACAGAGAGTTTGTTGATCGTTCCGGTTTCACGGATATGATTTTTGATGGTTTTTGAAATTTCAAAATTAACGGTTTCCTCTGTCCGTGAAGAAGACGAGGCCGCTGTTGGCCCTGTGCCCCCAATTTCTTCGTTCTGGGCATTAGGAAGGTTATCGGCAACCGTTATGGCGGATGCATTATCGCTTTCTGTGGAGTTTGCCCCTTCTTCAACCGTCTGGGTTGAACGGACAACCTGACCATTGGGGTCGTAAATCTCGGAATTGGTAACGATTCGATCAAAGTCCATGTCGGCGTTCACTTCTGCGCGAACTTTCCCAAAACCGACTGAGCGTTCGATTAGTTCTTCGATTGTGTGTGCCATACGAGTTTCATACGTATTGCGTAATTCATCGGCATCGGCCGGTGTGGCTGTGCCGTCACCTTCGGAAGCATCGCCGCGGGCGAGGAGATTTCCTTTGTCGTCGACAATTGAAATCCTGGCCGTTGTAAGTCCTGGGACGGAAGAGGCGACAAGATTTTGCACGGCCTGAACCTGGGCTTTTGAGAAACGTCCTGAAAGTTTAAGAACAATAGAGGCGCTGGGCTCTTTGCTGTCGCGGCTGAAAAGCTCACGTTGCGGCAAAACAATATGAACGCGGGCGTTTTTAACATTATCGATGCTTTTAATGGTCCGGGACAGTTCTCCTTCAAGGGCGCGAACCTGATTTATCCTCTGCACAAAACTGGTTGTTCCAAGGGCGTTGGCATCGTCAAAAAGTTCATAGCCGATTGTGCCACTGCCGGTCAGTCCCTCCTGGTTCAAACTGAGACGGAGCCTCGGCGCATCCTCATTAGGAACGAAAATCTGCGTGCCGCCGGCTTTTAATTCATAGGGGATCTGCTGAGATTCGAGCTTGGCGGCGATTTGCCCACTGTCCGCCGGGTCAAGATTGCCGTAAAGCATGACCATGCCACCTGGTGTTCCCAAACGGCTGGTCATGAAAACAAAGAACGCGATCAGACCAATCCCGACGCCGATGATAGCGGCAACCCGGCCGGTCCCTAGATTATTTAAGGTCTGTGCTAAGGCGCTCACTTTAATAGTCCCCTTTTGTACGAAAAGTTCCTGGCCAACGCTTGGGTGAAGGCCGGATAGTTACATTCAGATGCAATATCAGAGGGTAGGCTAGCCGTATGGAAATGAAAAAGTGGTTAACGCTCGGCAAAAAATGCCGACTAAAAGGGAAAATTTTACCCATCTGTGGATAATTTATGCTTGAATTCCAAGAAGTTCAAGCTTCAAGTCACAAAGATAAAAATTTAGATAAATTATTTCCTATCCTGAGACTCAGGCTTTCCGACAGAGCCGGGAATGATATGGAGATGCTGGATATCGGATTGGTGGGTGTCGGATTGGTGGTTTGAGTCTGCTCAGAACCCCTGGGGCTTATCCGAGTGGCGATATTTTTGCAGCCGGGTGGTGCGTAACCCTCGCA
>JABJES010000139.1 GCA_018663165.1 Rhodospirillaceae bacterium | reverse complement strand
CATCGACAATGATCTGGTGCTCAACGACCACACGCCGGGGTACCCCTCCGCTGCGCGCTATGTGGCCTCGGCCTTCAGCGGCGTCAATCTCGATCTGGCTGCCATTCCCGGTGTCTATATCGGGGTGGTGATGGGGCGCCATGCCGGGTTCCTGACCGCCGCCAGCGCCTATTGCCGAAAAAGCCCGGATGACGGGCCCCATCTGGTCTATCTGCCCGAACAGACATTCAACATCGAGCGCTTCCTCAAAGAGGTTAGGGCTGTGTACAAGCGCCTCGGGCGCTGTGTCATCGCCGTTTCCGAAGGCATTCATGACGGCAAGGGTGTGGCCATCGCCGCCAAACTGGCAGCCGGAGGGAGCAATAACATTGAGCGTGACGCCCATGGCAATGTTCAGCTTTCGGGCTCCGGGGCGCTCGGCGACATGCTGGCCGCTGAGATCAAGGCGAAACTCGGCATCAAGCGGGTGCGCGCCGATACCCTGGGCTATCTCCAGCGCTCGTTCATGGGCTGTGTGTCGGACGTCGATCAAAGAGAGGCCCGCAAGGCCGGCGAAATGGGGGTTGAGTTCGCCCATAAGCAAAACAAAAGCGGCTCGGTGACGATCCGCCGCGGCAAGACCGCCTCAGGCGGCTACAAGGCCGAATTTAAGCTGTCCAAACTCGACGCCATCGGCGGCAAAACCCGTGTCATGCCGAAAAACTTCATCGCCAAATCCGGCAATGATGTGACGGGCGCGTTCATCGACTATCTCAAGCCTCTGATCGGCAGCGGCATGGCCGAACCGTTTGGGCTTAAAGCAAAACCGGTGAAGAAGATATTGGGATAGAGAAGACGGTGGTGGAAAATTTCCGCTAATGACCCAAAGCAGCCATCTATCCTTATGCCGCCTACTTCCCTTCAGCGACCGGCAGCGTGATGGTAAAACACGCGCCCGTTTCGGTGTTGTGCGCTTTCAGCGTACCGCCCATGTCCCTGACGATGCCGTAACTGATGGAAAGCCCCAGTCCGGTGCCCTGGCCAACCTCCTTGGTGGTGTAAAACGGCTCGAAGATGCGCGGCAGTAATTCGGGGGCGATACCACCGCCGGTGTCTTCCACCTCAATGATCACGTTTGAACCGCTGCGATCGACAAGGGTGCGCAGGGTAATGCGCTTTTCATCGCCGTCTTTCGCTTCCAGGGCATCGCGGGCATTGGTCAGCAAGTTGAGCAACACCTGTTCCACCTGCACCTGGTAGCCAAGAAATGTACCACCCGGCTCCATGATATCCGTCGTCATCTCGATATCGGCAAGACGCAATTGCTCGCCGATCAGCCCAAGGGAGCCATAAACCATTTTTTCCACGTCCAGCGTGACCATTTCCTTGTCGGGCTTGCGCCCGAAGATGCGCATGTGGTCGATGATGGATGCAGCACGCTCAACCTGGCGGACCACCTTGTCCAATTTACCGGAAAGGTATTCGCTTTCTATCGATCCGCTATCGTTGTGCTCCTGAACATTGCTGATGGCCATACGGATGACGTTCAAGGGCTGGTTTAGCTCATGGGCCACACCGGTTGCCATTTCGCCGAGTGTCGCCATTTTCGAGGACTGGATCAACTGTTCATGCATGTTCTTGGTTTCGGTAATGTCCAAAATCGTTCCGAACATGGATATCGGGCGATCATCAGCATCACGGATGACTTCGCCATAGGCCTGAATGTTGCGGATTTCGCCACTTGGCCTGACGATCCGAAATTCGCAGTCATAGGGGCGTGTGCCATCCAGCGCGGCGTTAATGGCAAGAACGACGTCATCCTTATCGTCCGGATGCAGGGCGCCGAGGAATAAATCATAACTCGCCTCGTTACTGTCCGGATTGAGGCCGAAAATGCGATACTGCTCTTGCGACCATGACTCATTCCCGGATTCGATATCCCAGCCCCAGCTTCCCAGATGGGCAAGCTCTTGGGCACGGGCCAGATTCCGTTCGCTTTCCGCCAGTTCGTTAGTGCGCCCCTTGACTCGTGATTCAAGGGTTTGAGTCAATTCAAATAGCTCTACATTTGCAAGTTCCGTTTCATTCTTCGCCTTGCGCAACAGGGCCTCACTTTCATCGTGCAGGCCTATCAACGCCCGCATTCTGAAAACGAGAATCGTTCCGATCAGGACAAGAAGAATAAAACCAATAATATTGATTGCTCGACCAAGAACTTCTCCCCTGTGGAAGAGATCCTCCCTCTGGTTCAGAAGACGGCT
>JABJES010000241.1 GCA_018663165.1 Rhodospirillaceae bacterium | reverse complement strand
TCCAGGTCAAAACAATATCGGGTTGAAAGCGGGAAACGGCACGACGAAATCCAAATTTCGTTAACACGTCAAACCGCCCGCCAAAGGGAAGTTCATGAAATGTCACCTCGCCCTGGCTCAATTTTTCAGAACGCTCCGGGAAACCTCGGATCAAAAGCTCCTGCTCGAGACCGGCCTTCTGCAGTCCAATGGCCATTCGCGTAAAGAACGTCTCCGCCCCGCCATGCTCAGCCCCAGCCATTGCCTGAAGAACACGGGTCACGAAAGGATCTCCTCGAATTTTTCAGCCGCCTTCATCCAACTCCAGTTCCTTTGCTGCAACAACGCCGCCTGATGCTGGCGTGTCCACAAATCGTCATCCGCAAGAAGGGCCAGAGCATCATCAACAAAAGCCGCATCATCAACGGCGACAAAACCGGTTTCACCGTCGATAATCCTTTCACCAACACAGCCAATAGCCTGCACCACGGATGGAACACCAATGGCCTGAGCCTCGCCGACAGCAAGACAGTATGTCTCGCCAGTATCGCCCCGGTAAAGCAAGACCCTTGCCGCCTTCAATTCATTAATCAGATCTTGCCGGGGCACAGGTGTGCGCAGAACCACGCCCTTATCGGCAAGTCCTCGCGCCTTATCGAGAATCGGCGCCATCCGTGCAGCCTTGGCATCCCCCACAGCGCCATAGGTTGCCGGGCCGGAATAGACATGCAGTTCGGCTTGCGGGGCCTGAGGGTTTATCCTCTCCGCCCATAGATCAAGTAGCCAGTCCAGCGACCGCAAGGGATTTGAGGTGAATACGGCGCGCGGCGATGGGGGTGTCTGGCAAGGTTCGGCGAGACGAAACAGATCATCAATTCCATAGGGGATAATCTTGCGGCCCCCGGCCGGCGCCCAGAACGGATAGCTCGCCGCATGATAGGCGCTTGAAAAGACGATCACCGGTTTCCATCGCCAGATTTTCAAAAGATAGCGCCATTTCAGGATGTAATTTGCCGGATTGTGTATCCAGAACACTCGCCGACGCGCTCCAGGAAGCAAGGGGATCATCTTGTCGCCGCGATTGGCAATATAAAGATCCGCCGTTTCCGGGAGACCGTAATCGGCACGGCTCGTATCCAGGGGCACCCAGGTCACATCCTTATGAGTCAAGCGAGCGGCACAGTTATTGTGAACAAAAACCTCATGGCCCCGTGCTGCAAAGGCTTCAGCAAGGCTGATAAAGGCAGTTTCGGCACCACCGATAGGGGCGTTGTCCGGCGTGCGGCCATCAAAAGAGATGCCATCATCTGCAAAAACGATCCGTGCCATCACTCTTCCTCAAGCCGGGCCTTGAGATAGGAAAGGATGGGATAAAGACCGGCCATCAAAGCAATAAGAAAACCGAACGCCCCTTCGCGGTATCCGCGTCGCGCAACAAAGCACTTCCAAAAACGTGAAAAAATTCGCCTGACATTGTGACCAAAACTTCCAATGTCCCCGGTTGAGCGCAGGTCCTTGGCGTGGGCCGAGGTATAGCTGTCGAGGCGCCGGATCATCGCCGAAATATTACTGTCCACATTGTGATGTAAACGGTTCTCCAGCCTCTCGCCTTCAAGGCCCTTTAATTCAAGAGCCGGGTGAACTCGCTGCTGGCCATAGGTTTTGACCCCTTTGCGAAAGAGGGCGGCACAGGCGGAACGACCAAAAGACGCCCCCCAGCCATAGCGCACCAGCCGGTTGCCAACATAATTGTCCACCGGGACAAGGTGCCAATCGGCATCAGATGCCGCAATCACCCGCCGGATTTCTTCAGCCAAAGATGGTTCCACCCATTCATCTGCATCAACTTCGAGAATCCACGGGCCAAGACAGGCCTCGATCCCGGCATGGCGGCGATCAGCCTCGATTTCCCATGCCCCCTCAACCAGACGGTCGGTGAAACCGGCGGCGATTTCCTTCGATCGGTCGCTACATTTATCGAGAACGACGACGATCTCATCGGCAAAGGCAAGACGCTCAAGGCAATCGGCCAGCCGTTTTTCTTCGTTATGGGCAACGATCAGCGCCGAGAGGCCAGTTTCAGTCATGACCGCCCTCCTGACTTGTTTTCAATCGTGAATATGGAAACATCTGATCCCCCAGCCACCCCAGCACCAACGGCTTGCCTGACGCGCCGTCAGCACAAGAGACAAGGCACAAGATAAGATTGCTGGTTTATAGGACTTTTACGGCCTTCACAATATCAGGTGAAGATTGAAGCCGCTTTAACTGAAAGAAGGATTGAACCCGGTCCTCTTGCAAAGAGGCAAGTAGAGGCGTTTTTCCCTAGCGATGGACGTCAGGGATATCCAGGCCTTCTGTCTGTATCGATTGCTGAAAGCTGTTGAGCGCCTTTCCCCGAGCGGCGTGACGAGCAGCCATGGAATCCTGATCGCCAAAGCCAGTTCCTGATTGGTTATCCTCGGCCCCCACCTGCATGACCCCGCCTTGGGATAGCACGTGATACTCACCTGCCGAAAAAGCCGCGCCCTCGCCTTTGCCCTGAACCTGAGCGACAACATAGCCAACATTCATCGCCCTGCTGTCGTCTGCCCGTGCCGTATCAATTGTAAAAAACCAGGCGATAAAGGCTGTCCCGGCCAGAATGATAATCCATTTCCCTTTGATATCCATAATGCCCTCCCCGGCATGTAGATGTTCAATATGTGGGTAAGGATTCACTTTTTTTCCAGCTCCGTCAGTGACCATGGTCACCAAATTCTTATTTATATACATAAAATCAATAGGTTGTGACGGGCGTCACATTTGAACCCTGGCGGGCCTGCAAATCCTCGACCGCTGCAAGAACCGCGTCAATGGTGAGGCTGTCCATCAGCGTCTCGGTCCGGTTCCAGTCAAATTCAGGAAAGCCGACCAGTTCCTTCAGGCTGAGCGCGGTTCGGACAACCGCCGCATTATCCCCCCAAGGGGCATAATGGCGTTCATCTGTCGGGCCAAACAAACCCAGAGTGGGAATACCCGCCGCCGCCGCCATATGGGTGAGGCCTGAATCATTCCCGATATAAAAACTGCACCGCTCAAGACAGGAGTACAAGGTTGGCAGATCGACGGCACCGACGAGATCAATGCGCCGGGCTTCCGGCACCGCCTCGATAACCGGCAATGCCTGGTCGCGCTCATTCGCAGCACCGAGAACGGCCACCCTGGCACCCTGAAACAGGCCGCCCTCACCGGTCAGGCGGCGCACAAGCTCAACAAAATTTTCAATCCGCCATTGCTTGCCCCGCCATGTGGCCACCGGAGCAATGGCGAGGATGATTTCACTCGTCGACGCCGATGAGGGGATAAGGGAAGCGGCACGGCTTTGTGCCTCCGTGGAAGCCTGAAGGCGAGGTGCACAGGGTTCTTTCAAATTCAAGACATCCGAAATTTCCTCGACCCGATGACGATGGGTACCCTTGTGGGTCCCACGGATCAGCCGGCGAAAGAAAGAATCCCGCCGGTTGCCCCGGAAAATACGGCGATGCAAGGTTGCCAAAACCCAAGCCAGACCACTGCCCCGCAGATCAACCACCAGATACCACCAGGTGAAGACGCATTTTGCCCACAGATCAAGCCAGTGAAGCGAATAGCGGCGCTTTTTAATCTCGATGACCCGCGCCACATTGGGCAGCGCTGCAAACAAAGGCGCCGAGAGAGGCCCACAGGCCACGGTAATGCGGCAATCGGGATATTGTTCGGCCAGATGCCAGATCAGGCCGGTGGACAGAACCGCATCGCCGATTCGGGTTGAGCTAACAAAAAGAATTCTTTTCATGACAGCGGTTATACGGCCAAGCCTTCTCCAAGCAAAGAGCGCGGATACCTAATATCCCGCAATAAGCTCCCTTAGCCTTGTCAAACCGATCGCTTCGGCTTAACTGATGGAGAGTCTTTTCTCATGCAAAGCTGGAGCGTTATGGCCGAAAAACACCGTATCTTTCTTGAAAACCGTGGAATTATCGCCATTTCCGGGGAAGAGAGCGTCTCTTTCCTGCAAGGCCTGGTCTCCAACGACGTAACGAAAGCGACCAATGAGCGGGCGATCTATGCCGCTTACCTGACCCCTCAGGGTAAGTTCCTCTTTGACTTTTTCATCCTTCGGGATGGTGATCGGCTTTTGCTTGATTGCGAGGCAGACCGGGCCGACGATCTGATGCGGCGGCTCAATATGTTCAAGCTGCGCTCTAAAATCTCGCTGGAAAACGCCACTGGGGACTATCGGGTCATTGCCCTGATCGGTGAAAATGCGCTCGCCACTCTCGGACTGGACTCTGATCCTGGTCTGGCAAAACCCCTCGATGGGGGCGTTGTTTTCGTCGATCCCCGGCTTTCCGCACTCGGTGCCCGCGCGATCCTGCCCAGGGACAAGGCCGACACAGCACCATTCCTGAGCGACTTTGCAGAAACCGGAAACGATGCCTATGACTTGCTCAGGCTTGAACTCGGGATACCGGACGGAGCGCGGGATCTGATCGTCGAAAAATCCCTGCTGATGGAAAGCGGCTTTGACGAGCTTAACGGGATCGACTGGGACAAAGGCTGTTACATGGGCCAGGAAACCACCGCCCGGACAAAACACCGGGGCCTGGTGAAAAAACGCCTGATGCCGGTCCGCGTCGACGGCCCCCTGCCCGCCGCCGGTACACCTGTTTTTTCCGGCGAGCAGGAAATCGGCGAAATGCGCAGCGGACGTGACAGCCGCGCCCTCGCCCTGATCCGCCTGGAAGCCCTGGGCGGGGATAACAGCCCCTCACCCACATTTTCCTCAGGCGAGGCGCAGGTGACACCCCAACGCCCCGGCTGGGCATCCTTCTAAGCGACCAAGAGGCCCGCTCTACACTCCAGACTTTTCCTTGATGACTTGCGCTAGTTTTTGAAAGGGCGTTTCGCCTGGGTCGGGCTTCATCTGGCCCAGGCTTTTTATGCCTTCCCGCCCGTAAAGGTCACGCAAGGCTTCTTCCAGCCACAGACTGTCCTTTTCGGATCGGCGACCCTCAAGGCGACGACCCACCCCCAACCAGCGCCAATGGGCCTCAAAGGCCTCCAAAAGCCCGTCAAAGCCCTCTTTTTTCTGGGATGAGACACCAAGGACAGGGGCCTTCCACGGGGCACCGGCCTCGTCGGCGTTCCCTGCGACGTGATTGAGGGCGTTACGTAAATCCGCCTCGGCGCGCCGGGCCACCCCCCCCATATCACTCTTGGTAATGACGAAAATATCGGGAATCTCGATAATGCCGGCTTTCATGAACTGCAGGCTGTCCCCCGAACCAGGCTGGGCACAGAATAAGACCGTATCGGCGGCCCGCACCACCTCGGTTTCAGACTGGCCGACACCAACGGTTTCGATGAGGACCACATCGAACAGACCGCGCATCAGCACCATTGCCGGCATGGTCAAGGCCGCCAGCCCGCCCAGACGATCCCGCGCCGCCATTGAGCGGACATAGACCCCCGCGTCTTCGGGGTTGGTCACCAAACGCCCCCGGTCTCCGAGAAGCGCCCCGCCGCTGACCTGGGAAGAAGGATCGACGGCGATGACTCCGACCGTGCGGCCCGATTGCCTGATTTTCTCGATCAACACCCCAAGTAAAGTTGATTTCCCCACCCCCGGTGGACCGGTGACGCCAATAACATGGGCCTTGGGGCTCTTGTAGGCCTGCGAGAGAAGGTCGAGACAGGCCGGTGATTCCGGTGCTTTTTCAAGCTCGGCCAGAGCGGTGGAAAGGGCTTTTTTTCCGCCCGCAGCAATCGCCTCTAAGGAAAGCCCGGCAGCAGATGAACCGCTCATGATCCTGCCCCGCCCTGACGAGCTCTGATCGCCGCCTGAGCCGCCGCCAGACGAGCGATTGGCACCCGGAATGGCGAGCAAGAAACATAATCAAGGCCGATTTTTTCACAAAAATGGATCGACGCCGGGTCGCCGCCATGTTCACCGCATATGCCGAGCTGGATATCCGGACGGGCTTTGCGTCCCCTTTCGGCGGCAATGGAAATCATTTCACCGACACCGTCCAGATCGAGGGTCGAGAACGGATCCTGCTCAAAAATACCGAGATCCCGATAGGCCGGAATAAACGATCCCGCATCATCACGGGAAAGGCCATAAGTAGTTTGGGTCAGGTCATTGGTGCCGAAGCTGAAGAATTCAGCCGTTTGGGCAATATCCGCCGCACAGAGCGCCGCCCGTGGCAATTCGATCATGGTGCCGACATGATAAGGGATCGAGCGGCCTGCCACCTCGAACACTTTTGCCGCCACACGGTCGATAATTTCCTTGAGAATTTCCATCTCCCTGGCCGTCGCCACCAGGGGCACCATGATTTCCGGCGCCACGGATGCGCCCGAGGTTTCACTGACCTCCAGCGCCGCCTCAAGAATAGCCTGAACCTGCATTTCGTAGATTTCCGGATAGGTTATGCCCAGACGGCACCCTCGATGGCCGAGCATGGGGTTGAATTCCTGCAGTCGGGCCGCCCGACGATGCATGGTCGCCACATCGACCCCGGACACCGCCGCCAGTTCCTCGAATTCGGATTCCTCATGGGGCAGAAATTCGTGCAGAGGCGGGTCAAGCAGACGCACCGTCACCGGATGGCCCGCCATCATCGAAAACAGTTCGACGAAATCACGGCGCTGAATAGGCAGCAATCTAGCAAGCGCCCGTTCGCGGCCCTCACGGTCGTTGGCCATAATCATCTCGCGCATGGCGAGAACCCGGTCGGGATCGAAAAACATATGTTCGGTCCGCGCCAATCCAATGCCTTCGGCACCATATTTGAGCGCCGTTTCCACCTCTTCCCTGGTTTCAGCATTGGCCCGCACGCCAAGCCGCCTAATCTCGTCGGCCCAGGCCATGATGGTGGTGAATTTATCGGAAAGCTCAGATTCGATGGTCTTGACCTCGCCGAGAAAGACCTCGCCGGTAGAGCCGTTAAGGGTGATCGTCTCGCCCTCCTTCACCACATTATCCATCACCCGCAGGGTTTTGTTTTCATAATCAACCCGCAAGTCACGGGCCGCCGTGACACAGGGCCGCCCCATGCCGCGAGCGACAACGGCGGCATGGCTGGTCATACCGCCACGGGTAGTCAGGATTCCCTTGGCCGCGTTCATGCCGTGGATATCCTCCGGGCT
>JABJES010000122.1 GCA_018663165.1 Rhodospirillaceae bacterium | reverse complement strand
TCCAGATGGATGGCGCTTCACCTGGCTGGGCAATGCAAGCCGCGCCGTTAATGGAGCCCTGGCCGCGCTCCTGCTGTTTGTTGTCCTGATGACCGGCATGCCGCTTCGGGTTGAGCAGAGTCCATATCTGGAAGCCTTCGGCCCCCAGCCAACGCTTGAAAAACTGGCCGGAGAATTCCGCAACACCCCCTTCCGAGTGGCGATGGTCGGCCTTCACCCCGCCCAGGCCCAGGCCGCCGGGTTGGAGACCTTCGGCGGCTCCTTCGTGCTGGTAAACCGTTATTACAAAGACTATGCGGGACTGGTCGTCGCCCCCCAATTCAGGGACAGTGAAAAGGAAGAGCGGTTCCGGAATTACTGGTATCACCTGCTGATGAGCGAGTGGGACGTGCATCCCAGATTTACCGCCTATGTTCCCTCAAGCATCACTGCCGCAGACTGGAACCTCGATCTTTTGGCCGCCGCAAATGTCCGCTATATCATCGCTGGCGATCCGGTGCCGGGGCTGGAAATTTTTGAAACCTCACCGCCACAACCCCAATACATTGCCGAAACGCGGAAGGAAGATAGCGTCGGCCCGGTCTTCGTCTATGCCCTGCCCAATCTGTTGCCCAGAGGGTATCTGACGCCACGGATAGAAGTTCTGGAAAACCGGGCGGCAGTACTGGCGCGCCTGACATCGGCAAGCCCCTCCGATCTGGCCACCACCGCTTTTCTGACACAAGAAGACGCCGATGGTCTCGACGCCGCCCTGTTCAACGAGCAGACACGATCTTGCGGTGAAATTATTTCAAGCGACTACGGTCCCGACCAATTGGTTTTTGAGGTTTCGACGCAAGCCCCCTGTATGCTCATAGTGAGCAATAATGTCGATCCCAAATGGCGGGCAACAATCAACGGTGAGCCCATTTCCCTGCTGCGCGTCAACCATGCCTTCATGGGATTGCGCCTTTCTCAGCCGGGCGAGCATCGGGTTGAACTTGTTTTTGATGATCCGCGTTTCCCCGCCGTGCTGGCCGCAGTGCCGCTCGGGGCACTGGTCATAGTGCTCGCACCGCTAGCGGGGGGTGTAAACCGGCGGCGGAAACGCGCCTCTGAAATGGACAAAAGTTAACGTGTTTTCGCACGCCACCATGTCGGCTGGACCGCGCCGGATCATGCTGGCCCTGGCGCGGCAAGCCGGGCGGTTTTTTCTGGCCTCAAAAGCATCGCCCCGCAAGGCCCTCGTTTTTTTTACCGCCCTCTCCCTTACTGTTCACTTCAACAAGATTCTCTTCGGGCCAGATGCCTCTATCCGTTTCCAGGACACCTTCGATTCCGAATTCCCGCGCTTTGCCAATCTGGTTGAATACATCAGGGAAAACGGCCTCATCGAATGGTACCCGAATATTGCCGGGGGGATCCCCGTCAACGCCTTTCATTTCACCCTCTTTCACCCCCTGGTTCTCCTCGCCGACACGGTTCCGCCCTGGCTGACCTATTCCGTCTTGGCCGTTTTATATGGGGTGATTGCCGGCTACGGGTTTTACAGATTGATGACTGAGTTCTTCGACATTGGGCACTCTGCCGCCCTGCTCGGCGCGACGCTTTTTTTTCTGGTTGTTCATCATCATTTCGCGGGAATCATTTTTCATACCTTTATCTTCGCCTTCCCGCTTTTTTTCGTTTTACTGCACGGCAATTACCGGGAAGAAAGAAAAATCCCAGGCTGGGTCTGGTCCGGGCTGGGGCTTGCGACACTGGTTCTTTTATCCTACCCGATCCTTGGACTCTTCCGCTTTACCGTCCTACATGGGGCGATTCTGCTTATATATTTCTTGTGGCGGCAAAAATTCGACTGGCGGATGGTGGCAGCAGCGGCGGTGTTCTGGACCGGCTATGGCGTGATATTTTTGCCCAACTATCTCGCGCTCATGGATTTCGTGCCGCTGACACAGCGCATTTTTCCCGACAACGCCTTCGATAGCTTTGCGTCCATCGGCACCTATTTAATCTGGGAATTTCCGCGCATCCTGTTCTTTCGAGTGCTGATCAGCGACCATCTGAATTATTTTGGGTTACTCATCATTTGCTGCCTTCTCTTACCCGCGTCCCGACTGACGCGACTGGCTTTTTTTAATTTTATCTTCTTC
>JABJES010000282.1 GCA_018663165.1 Rhodospirillaceae bacterium | reverse complement strand
TGAATCGCTATAGACCGCGTCCGAGCTAATATAAACCACATGAGCAACCGGTGATTTTTCGAGCGCTGCACAGACGGCCGTCATCATCGCCAGATTATCGACCAGCATTTCATTATCTTTACAGGGCGCTAGGGCCGACGTCACAATCAGGCAATCATCGAGGCGTAGACAAGCAGCAAGCTTTTGAGCCGCATCCGCCGCCAAAAGATCAACTTCCTGGCGGGTCAGGCGCAGGACTTCGACGCCTTCGCTTTCCAGGCGATCAGCCGCCGCATTACCGACAAAGCCGCCAGCGCCCATGATGACGACACGGGCCGGCGCGGCGGGGCTGTCGTTCAGATGGGTCAGCATGTTCAGGCTCCCTCAATAAGCCGGGCGGGAACCCCCAGCGTGTAATGATCGAGCCCAGCGGCCGCAACCGCATCTCCGTCAAGAAGGCCGTAAGGATCAATCACAGTTTTTCCCGCCATGACCTCTGCCAGATCCGGAGGTGAAATCTCCCTAAACTCGGGCCAAGGGGTAACCAACAGCACAACATCTGCGGCGGCGGCAGCATCAAGGGAAGTGCTCAATCCCTTGGCGAAAGGAACGATATCGCTCGAAACGACAGGGTCGTAAACGGCAACATCCTGGCCTTCCAGATGGGCAAGCAAGGCCAAAGACGGCGAATTCTTCGTGCTGTGAGTGTTTTCCTTGTATGCAAGACCAAGCACGGCGATTTTTGGCGTTTTCTGTTTTGCAAGAACGGCACGCTCCAGAGTGCGCCAGGTCCACTCCTTGGCATAGGCGCTGTTTCCCCGATAGGACTCAATCACCCCCGCATCGCTGTCATTGGCGACAGCGAGGCGGCACACCGTCGCCAGATCACGCTCAAGATTGCCGCCGGAAATACCGAGACCGGGCGTAAGATACGCCTTTGGACCGATGCGGGCGTCCAGCCGCAGAGATGGCGCGATCTCTGCCCAGTCTGCGCCGACACGCTCACACATCTCGGCCAGAGTATTTGTCGTCGAAACCGAGGCGACGAGAAAACAGTTGATGGCAATCTTGGCAAGCTCTGCACTTTCATAACGCATTGGCAAAAGCGGGCAGCCGAACGCCTCAAGGAAAACACGATAGGATGACGGCAGCGGCCGAGCAGGGTCGGCGCAGCCGATGATGAACCGCTCCGGCAGGGTCGCCCGCTCTACGGCGCGGCCAAAGATCAAGGTCTCAACCTGGTAATAGAGACGGTCTGGGGTAAGCGCACGGCCGCGGGAATAGCCCGGCGGCACCTGACAGAGAATAACTAAAATGGCGTCATCTTTAAGATGCGGCGTAACCGTATCAATCATCGTATCGATCGGCGTCAGATCGCTGGCGCCATCATCGTCGGTCGGCACATCGACAGCGACATAAACGATGTCGCATTGGGCCAGACTTGCCGGATCAGCACTGAACGTCAGGCGGCCCCTATTCGCAGCAAAAAGCGCATCAAGATCCGGCTCCACCACCGGAAGGCTGCCCCCATCAATTGCCGCAACAAGATCGGCATCATTGTGAAAACCGACCACATCGAATCCTTTCGATGCCGCGCCAACACCCGAACAGATACCGAGATGGGTCAACCCGGCATAGCCGATCACGGGACCACTCATGCCGCAACACCCCTCATAGCATCTTCGCCCAGACGGGTTAGCTCGCCGTTAATCCATAAATCATTATCAAGATTGGACGGGCCGCTACTTTGGCAAAGACCGACAAAATGAGCATATTCGCTCTCCCAGGTCGGGTCCGGCTGAACGAGTGTTTCAGAGACCTCTGGCGGACGGCCGCTGGGCAGAACGCGGGCACGATGGCGAAAAGCCGACGGCCCCCATTTACATAAGGATTCGATATGGGCGCTGCCTTTTTCGGCGAGAATGTCGCAAGTGAAATGATTGCGCCAGTTGAGCAAGGTCATCTCCAGCTGAATCGACAGCTTCCCTTCCGAACCAAGAATAACGTGATCAAAAGCCCGATTCTCAAAACAATTTGCGCCGCGAACAGTGAAAGGCGCATCAAGCTTGCCAAACCAGTACAAAATCGTATCGAGCAGATGAGACCCCAAATCGGGCAATACGCCGGCCCCTTCATCGCGCCAGGCCGAATCACGAACGAGACGCGCCGTGCCGTTTCCATAGAACATCCGCACGGTATAGACGCGCCCCAGATCACCCGATGAAAGCAGCGCCTTCATTTTCATAAAATGCGGCTCGAAACGGTGGTTATAGGCGGTATAACAGACCGCGCCGTTTTCCTTAGAAAGCTTTTGCAGGTGACGGATATCGCTCTCTTTCCCCAGAATCGGCTTTTCAACAAGCACATGCTTGCCATGGGAAAGCGCATGACCCAGCGCTTCCATCTTGGCCTGATCTGGAATACAGGCCAGAACCGCATCATAGGAATCGAGCGGCACTTCCTGAATCGAACGAAAATTTACTCCTTCGGCAACAGGATCGACGGTGGCGACCAGATCATCGCCGGCGGCGGCGGCGCGCTTGCGCCCTTGCACACCCATGCCGGCAACAACGACACGCAAAGGCGCAGATTGCCCGCTAGTCGGTTCAACCATAATTGGCCATCTTTTCTATGGTTTCGAGTTTGCGCCGCACATCATCCGGGTGGACGGGAATATTACCGTCCTTTTCACACTCCACGGCTGCTGCCAGGCTTCCCAACACCGAAGCAATAATTTCATTACCCGTCGCCTTCAGGGACAAGGCTGCATAGGCAAGAAGCGCATCACCCGATCCGACCGCATCGACCACATGAGAAGAAAAACTGTCGACGACAAAG
>JABJES010000239.1 GCA_018663165.1 Rhodospirillaceae bacterium | reverse complement strand
TAGGGGCTACTTCGTCTCGGAAGCCTCGGTTTACCGCCCTTGCAGACCCTGGAGGAATGGCAAACGTATTTGGAAGAAAAAATTTCATAGGATAAATCTGACCTGACAAACACCGCCTCAAAATCGGTAACTGTCAGATCGAATCTCGACTACTACAGATGACGGTCAGGCGGGGGTTATAACCTTTTGAAAGCCACTTCCAATGTCGATGAAGCAGCTTTTTTCTCGTGCAATTTCCTCTGACAATGCTCCAAGATGAGATTGAAGCCCCATTATGAAACAGGTTCAACAGTCCCAAATGTTTTGATGACGGATAATAGTCTTACGATACCGCTTTTCGATGCTATGGCGGTGGATGTGGCGTCCTTCCTTGACCATGTGGCGGCCTGCCGACCATAAGTCGCTCACCAATTGATCCTTTGAAGAAAAAATCCACGCGTCAAGCAACAGGTCTTCTTTCAAGCCGGCAATGGAAAGCGCATTTCGGTCAAGAGCCATGAAGTCCGCCCACACTCCCGGTGCGATCTTGCCGCTCCGCCGCCCGGTGGCCTGAGCGCCGCCCCTGCATATCTCATCGAACAAATACCTGCCCGTTGATTTGTTCTTTTCGCCCAAAACAGATCGTGCCCGGTCGCGCAAGCGCTGGGAATACTCCAGAAGCCGCATCTCCTGAACCAGGTCGATAGCAATATTGGAATCCGTACCCAATCCAATGGAGCCACCACGGTTTAAAAATCTATCCGCCGGAAAAATACCATCGCCCAGATTTGCCTCGGTGACTGGACAAAGACCGGCGACCGCCCCCGACGTAGCCAATATTGTGATTTCTTCGTCGTTCATATGGGTGGCATGGACGAGGCACCAATTCTTATCGACTGTGAGATTGTCGAATAGCCAGGCAATGGGCCGTTGCCCGTAGGCCGCCGTTATCTCTTGG
Organism: Rhodospirillaceae bacterium; assembly: GCA_018663165.1. Taxonomy (GTDB): domain Bacteria; phylum Pseudomonadota; class Alphaproteobacteria; order UBA11136; family UBA11136; genus JABJES01. The sequence continues at coordinate 5,888 of JABJES010000239.1, read as the reverse complement.
ATTTCGGCGGCCTGTTCGGCAATATGAATATGGATAGGGCCTTTCGGGTAGGTCTCGGTCAACCGGGTTAAATCTATTTTGGAAACCGCCCGAAGAGAGTGAGGCGCAATTCCCAGCGCATGATCAGCGCCCAGTTTTTCGATTGCCTCTCGCGCGCCCGACCAGATACCCGCAAAACGATCTAAATTGTTTCCAAAACGCAACTGCCCGCCTTCCAAGGCCCGGCCATCGACGCCGCCCTGTGAATAATACACGGGCAGGAGAGTTAAACCGATACCCGTTTCACCGGCCGAGGCGATAATTCGCCGGGAGAGTTCGGCGGGATCATCATAAGACTGCCCGCCATTTTGATGATGTAAATAATGAAATTCACCCACGCTGGCAAACCCCGACTCCATCATTTCAATCTGCGAAAGCGCGGCAATCACCTCAATCTGTTCGGGGACCAGCAGGCCAAGAAACTTGTACATTAATTGGCGCCAGGTTTCGAAACTGTCCTGTCCTGCGGTGCCGCGAACCTCGGTCAATCCGGCAAGGGCGCGTTGAAAAGCATGACTGTGCAAGTTGCTTGGTGCCGGCAGAAGAACCTTCCCCTTCAATAACTCATCCCCTACCTGCGGTTTGGTTTCTTGCTCGACAGAAACGATTTGTCCAGTGCCATCAATCATGACTCTGACATCCATTGCCCAACCATCGGGAAGTAGCGCCATGTCCGCGTACAGGTGTTTCATGAAAATTCCGTAGGCTATGTTAAAGAAATCTAAGTATTGCCACCTGAAGACGGTAGCTCGCAGTTATTGAAAACCGCTCAACGGAAAATGCGTCTTTGGGCAGATTGGTTGTACCCTTGGTGACCAGATCTGCTATGATTCTACCGACGATGGGTGAAAGTGCAAAACCATGTGCGGAAAACTCAAATGCATGGAATGCACCTTCGGCGGTGCTTGCGCCAATCACCGGAATGTCGTCCGCCATGCGTCCCACAATCCCGGCCCAGCAGCGCATGATCCGTGCGCCCCGAATAGCTGGAAAGACAACCGCCACGTTAGCTGCATTGGCGGCGAGACCCCTTGGGTCCAGGTGAGTGCGGTTGTACTCTGGTTCGGCCCAACCCCGGAACGCGCCGCCAATGAGCACGGTGCCGTTGTAGAACTGTTTGAACGAGAGCGAGCGGCCCTACACACTGAGCACCGGCTTGACGAAGGGTTTCAGACGATCCGTGATTATCAGCATCAGGGCCTGGGCCTCCAATAGGTACAGGATCGCGGAGCATGGCGGCGATTTGATCGCCCCAGGCCCCGGCGCAATTGACCAGAACCGGCGCTTCAATATTGCATCGCGCGGATTTAATACGCCAAAATCCACCCTGTTTTTCCAGCGATACGAACAGATTGTTTTCGACAAAGCGAATGCCCAGGGAAAGGGCTTTTTGTTTAAAGGCCTGGACAGTCTGAAAGGGATTGGCGTTATCAAAGTGTCCGGACCCGGTGTTGAGGGTTGCCAGGGATCGGACGTTTGTCGGATAATCTGCGGGCAATGTCTGATCGCAAACGACCGTTGCAGTATTGGCGAATGCCGCCGCCGCCGGATCATGTATTTCGGAGGCCAACATCGGCGTTAAGATATTAGGTTGCAATGTTTGCGGCGTTTCCTTCCCGCCTCCGCGCCGCCACTTGCTGTATCAGCACAGGAAGGGCCAACACCAAGGCATACATATCGCTGGTCAAGCCCGGTGCGACCATGAATAGGGCGGCTATGCCAATCAGGATCCGGAATATCCACGGCATATGGCCGATGAAATATCCACTGACGGCAGTCGCCATCATGGCGATGCCAAGGGCGCAGGCCAAGGTGGTTTCCAAAAATGCGCCCCAAGTAAAGTATTCTTCGAGAACGATTAGCATCGCCGGCGAATAGACGAAGACCATGGGCACCAAGAGTTTTCCTATACCCAGTGTGAAGGCGGAACAACCAGTCCTGAATGGGTTGGCGCCGGCGATTCCGGCCGCCGCGTAGGCCGAGGCGCAGACCGGCGGCGTGATTTCCGAAATGACCCCGTAATAAAGCACGAAAAGATGAGACGCCAGCGGTGGGATGCCCAGGTTGGCCAGAGCCGGTTGGGCGACGGTGACGAGCATGATGTAGAGCGCCGTCGTCGGTAGCCCCGCCCCCATCATGATGCAAGTAACGGCAATCAGAACCAGCGACACAAACAGCGTCATTTCCTCTAAAGTGATGTCCATCAAGGGAATCCAGGAGATCGGGGCGAGAATGTTTTCGGCGATCGCGTAGGCACTATCGGCGACCATGAAACCAAGGCGAAAACCGAGGCCCGTGGAGTTGACGACGCCGACGACGATGCCGATGGCGGAGCAGACAGCGCCGACCGCGAGGGCATATTTGACGCCGGTAATACAGGCTTCAATGATGTCACTCACTTTGATTCGGTGCATGGGATTAAGGAAGCCGACCGCAAGCGCCGTGCTGATCCCCCAGAAGGCCGCCATATGGGGCGAGTAGCCACTGAACAACACATAAATCAGCGCGACCAAGGGTAAAACCGTCGGCCATCCCTTCTTGATAACCGCGACTAGCTGCGGAATTTCTTCTTCCGGCACGCCCTTGAGGCCTAAACGCTTGGCCTGGAAGTGAACGATACAGAGCACACCAATATAGTGCATGGCGGCCGGCACGGCGGCAGCGATGATAATGGTGGTATAGGGGACTTCCAGAAACTCGGCCATGATGAAGGCGGCGGCGCCCATGATCGGCGGGGTAACCTGACCGCCGGCACTGGACGCAGCCTCGACGCCGCCGGCCAGATGACCCGGATAGCCCATGCGTTTCATGTTGGGGATTGTCAGCGAACCCGTTGAAACCGTATTGGCAATGGAGGATCCCGAGATGGTGCCGAAAAACGCCGACGACACCACGCTGACCTTGGCCAGGCCGCCGGTGTAGCGCCCTGCTATCACTGTCGCCATATCAACAAAAAACTGGCCCAGACCCATTCGTTGCGCGAGCACGCCGAAGAGGACAAAATGAAAAACCACGGTAGAAACGATCCATAGCGTAATGCCAAAAATTCCTTCGGCGGGGAAATACATGTTGTTGATATAATGGGCCCAGTTGATGCCCGGGTGCTTGAGGATTTGAAGCGGCATGTATTTGCCAAACACTGCGAAAATTGTAAAAGCAATGATGATGATCGGCACGACGATGCCTAGGGTCCGGCGCACAGCTTCCAAAAGAACAACGATCAAAACTGTGCCAAATATCACATCTATGGCGTGGGGGTCACCCTGTCGGATCACCTGTTCCGGTAAAAAGAAGTGCTGGCCCAAGACCGTGAAATTAATTTCGTACCAAGTGATGCCGATGTAGAGTGACGAAGCAATGCCGGCGGCAATAAGCACCCAGTCCCAGAGGGGTACGTTGGCGTATCGCCACCAGGTGTTCGGATGCAGCTTCCAGGCATGGTCACCCTTGATCACGGGAAAGCCGATAAAGACCAGCAGAATGACACCAGACATATGAATACCCATATGCCAGTAATCGACGGGTACGCCGATGCCAGCCGTAATGTAATGGTAGACCGCGAATAGAATTGAGAACGCCAGCGAGAAATTCAGAACCCAGGGGCCAAGGGCGCGGGTATGAAGGCCAGAATCGAATTTCTCCTCCAGTTCCTGAGCCTTTTTTATATCAAATTCCGCCACAGCCTAACCCCTTGTCACTAAATAAAAATATAATGGCATATATATGCGAAGCGGCGCGTCGCGACGGCGGCGTACGTCAAATGCCTACCTCCGTCGCGACGCATTGGGCAATTATTTGATCATGCCCTTTTCCCTGTAGTACTTCTCGGCACCCGGATGCAGCGGGATCAGCACACCCTTGAGAGCCGTTTCCAAGCGAATTTGCTTGCCCTTGGCATGACCTTTGTCCAAGAGACCGCGGGTCTTCTTGCTCCACAGCGCCTTGGTGATCCCATAAATGAGATCAGCGGGCTGATCGATGCTCGTCACAAGCTGGCCGTTCACGGCGAGGGTCGGTGTATCGTGCTTGATATTCTCGTAACCACCAGCCGGGATCATTGATTCAACATAGTAAGGAATAATGCCATTGATGGCCTTGATTTCATCCTTGGAGAACGAATAAAGATCAAAGCCCTTGGTGGAGCCCAACTGGATTAGCGCCGCAAAGGGCCAGCCACCAGCATAGAAAAAAGCGTCAATTTGCCCATCGGCGAGACGCTGAGTGCTCTGACCCAGATTCAACTCATGCTGATTGGCGGTGATGTTGTAGTGTTTGAGGATCATCTTCACCGAAACCTGGGTCCCAGAACCAGCGGCAGCGACGCCAACGCGCTTGCCATTCAGGTCTTTGAGGCTGTCGAGCTTGAGGCCTTTCTTCAGCACCAGATGCATGTCTTCTGGGTAAAGGTTGGCGATGACGCGCACCTTGTCCTTCTTGTTGCCGACGAATTTTCCGGTGCCTTCGTAGCCTTGCGTGACGCTCTGCGCGCCGGCCAGACCCGCATCGAGCAAACCGGCGTGGATAGCGTTCATGTTAGCCACCGAGGCGTTGGTCGAAACCGCGATGGCAATCAGGCCTGGCACGCCGCAGGTGCCGCCCTTAGCGCAAGAGCGCGAGCCCGGCGGGCTTGAGATGGCGTTGGCGATCAGCCCACCGATCGGGAAGTAGGTGCCGCCAGCGCCACCGGTGCCGATACGAAAGAACTTCATTTCCTGAGCCTCGGCGAGCCCGCCGATCAGGGCTAGCCCCGCAACAACGGCGGCTAAGAGTTTTCCTTTGAACTTCATAATTGGTCTCCCTTTACTTGTTGTAATTTGACTTCAAGCGCTCCCTAAACGGCATCCATATGCCAAGATTTAGGTTTGATCGTGTCTGACAGGTGAAGAAAAAACGCTTCACAGCGTAATTCCTGATCACGATAATCACGCAATAAGACGGCACGGTCAAGTTTGCGTTTAGATTTCGATATCGCTTGCACCCATTTAAGTCTTTTCTTGAATGCAACCAAATCTGTATAAGCATCGTCCAAAGTACGCTGCTTTTGCAAAACCTCTAAAAAAAGCCCCGACGCGTAATCTTTGGCGGCTTGCTCTTCATGATGGACAGAATCCTTTTTTATTACGCCCAGTTTCTTGAATTCTTTAGGATCTTTTACGATTTTCTCAAAACCTGGTCTGTCCCGCGCGGAAAATTCACAAACCTGTTCCATGTTGTCAGCTGAACTACCTTCAAGCTGGCAGGTTTCTTTGTCGATTTCGAAAAAACCGAATGCGGTCAAATTCGAATTTTCTACGGCTGCCAAAACAAGGGAAAAGTGGTGCGGCCGAACTTGATATAGTTGATTGTGCAACATGAAGTATGGACTTTTGGATTTCCACTGATCAGTCATCCTGGCATTTCCAATTGATGTAGGCCTTGTCGGCGGTGGCCCATTTGTCGTCGATTTCGACCAGGACCGCGCTGACCAGGCGTTCGAGTGATGCTTCGTTTGGAAAGACCCGCACTTTGATCGTACGGCGCTTGATCTCCTGTTGGATGGCGCGCTCGATTGGGTTGGAGGTGCGCAGACGCCGGCGGTGATGCTCGGGCAGGATAAACACCGCCAGACCCTCGGGGATATTGTCTTCAAGCCATTGCGCCAGGTTCGGGGCTTTGTCGCGGTAACCTGCCACCAGCTGGCGCAGGTTTTCCTCCGCCGCCGCCATATTTGGGGCGTTCCAGATCTGGCGTAGCTCAAGCCCAATATGCTTGCGGATCGCCAGGCTGGGCGCATGATGGATGGCGTTCTGCGCCAGATGGAATTGGCAGCGTTGCCAAGGGGCGGCGGTGAGCACTCGCAAGCATATCCC
>JABJES010000238.1 GCA_018663165.1 Rhodospirillaceae bacterium | reverse complement strand
TCCATCTGCCGCTCTATCAACAGTTCTGGCTCTATCTCACAGATGTGCTTTCTGGTGATTTTGGAATTTCGGTGCTGACCGCCAATCCGGTGATTTCAGATATCATCCGGCTCTTTCCCGCCACTCTGGAGCTGGCCAGTGCGGCGACGGTGATCGGGATCGTGCTCGGCGTGCCCTTGGGCGTGGTTGCCGCCACCCATCAGGGACGCTGGCAAGATCACACAATCCGCATTGCCTCTCTGGTCGGATATTCGATGCCGATCTTCTGGTTGTCGCTTATCGGGCTGCTCGTTTTCTATGCCGGTTTAGGTCTCGTCGAAGGCCCTGGAAGAATTGATGTTTACCTTGAAGAAACAGTGCCTTCTGTTACAGGTTTAATCTTGATAGATAGCCTGATTTCGGGGCATTTTGCGATCTTTCGCAACGCGCTTTCCCATCTCGTTCTGCCGGCCTCGATTCTGGGCTATTTTTCGCTCGCCTACATCGCCCGCATGACCAGGGTCTATATGATTGAAGAGCTGTCAAAGGATTACATTATGGCGGCAAGGGCCAAGGGATTGAGCGAGGCCTCTGTCGTCTGGCGTCATGCCCTGGGCAACGTGCGGGTGCCGCTGATCACCGTTATTGCCCTGGCCTATGCCGGGTTGCTCGAAGGCTCGGTCCTCACCGAGACGGTTTTCTCTTGGCCGGGGCTGGGGCGCTATATCACCTCGTCGCTGCTCAACGCCGATATGAACGCGGTGCTGGGCGGAACCCTGGTGGTGGGGGCGGTCTTTGTTCTGGTCAACCAGTTGGCTGATTTTCTCTACCGTCTGGCCGATCCGAGGATTGCATGAGCAACACCGACACCCTGGATAGGCCCGCAAAATCGCCTGTCGCCGCTGTCTGCAAGCGGGTCCTCAGCTTTTTGCGTGCCCTTGTCGCCAATCCCCTGACCGCCGCCGGGCTTGGTATCGTGGTTCTGTTGATCCTCACCGCCGCTTTTGCGCCGCATCTTGCCCCTTACGATCCCTTGGCGCAAAATCTTGGCAACCGTCTGATGGCCCCAAATGCCGCCCACCTCATGGGCACCGACGAGCTGGGCCGGGATATTCTCTCGCGCATTCTTTATGGCGCCCGGATTACCCTCAAAATCGTCTTTCTGGTCGGTGTCAGCGTCGCCCCTATGGGGCTTTTGATCGGCTGTACAGCGGGCTATCTGGGCGGTTTAACCGATCTGGTGCTGATGCGTATTACCGACGTTTTCCTCGCCTTTCCAAAGCTCATTCTGGCCCTGGCCCTGGTCGCCGCTCTCGGGCCGGGTCTGGAGAACGCCATTCTCGCCATTGCGATCACCTCCTGGCCGCCTTTTGCCCGTCTTGCCCGAGCCCAGACCCTGATCCTGCGGCGGGAAGATTTCGTCGCCAGCGCCCGGCTGCAAGGGGGGGGCAGCGCCTATATTATCCGTCGCCATATCGTGCCCTTGTGCCTGCCGCCGATTATGGTCCGGGTGACCCTTGAGATGGCGGGGATCATCCTCACCGCCGCCGGGCTCGGCTTTCTGGGACTCGGTGCCCAGCCGCCCTTGCCCGAATGGGGGGCGATGATCTCATCGGGGCGCAAGTTCCTCCTTGATCAATGGTGGGTGGCGACCATGCCGGGGCTGGCGATCCTCATGGTGTCGCTGGGCTTCAACCTGCTTGGTGACGGTTTGCGCGACGTTCTCGATCCTAAGCGCGAAAGGGCGCGGCAATGAGCCCGCCGCTTCTCAATATCTCAGGGCTTACAATTGCCTATTCCGGCGCGCCGGGCTCGGCGCTGGCGCTTGATCATGTCTCGCTCAAAATGGGGCGGGAAAAACTGGGGCTGATCGGACAATCGGGCTCGGGCAAATCGACTCTGGCCCGTGCCGTTCTGCGCCTGTTGCCGCAAGGGGCATCGCTCAAGGCCGAGGCGATGAATTTTATGGATACCGACCTTATGGCCCTCGACGCGCCGTCGATGCGTCGTCTGCGTGGGCGCAAGATCGCCTTTATCCCCCAGGATTGCCGGGCCGCTTTAAACCCGGTGATGCGGATCGGTCGCCAGATCGCCGAAGGCCTGCCCAAAGGCACAGGGAAAGCTGAAGCCAAAGCGCGCATCCTCGATATGCTGCATTTGGTCCGCCTTGATGACCCTGAGCGTATTCTTAACGCCTATCCCCATGAGCTCTCGGGCGGCATGTGTCAGCGCGCGGTGATCGCCATGATGGTGATGGGGGCGCCTGATCTCCTCATCGCCGATGAGCCGACCTCGGCGCTTGATCTTACTGTGCGCCGCCATGTGCTTGATTTATTTGATGAATTGATAAAGCCCGGCGGGGTCAACAAGGATGGTATGGGGCTCCTTATCATCAGTCATGACCTTGATCTGGTGGCCGGTTTTTGTGATCGGGTGATGGTCATGTATGGGGGACGGATTGTTGAAACTCTTGCCGCCGCCAAGATCGAAGACTGCCACCATCCCTATACGAAAGGGCTCCTTGACTGTCTGCCACGGTTTTCCAATGCCGGCCGGATGTTGGCGACCCTCAACCCTCAGCCCGACTGGATGGAGCCGGTGATATGAGTGCCGCGCCGCTTCTCACTTTCCGTGATTTGTCTCTGGCCTATCCGGGCCGGGGCGGATCGTCGAAACCGGTTCAGGCGTTGAGCCACGTCAGCTTCGACGTCGCGCTGGGTGAAAGCTTTGGCATTGTCGGTGAAACAGGGTCGGGCAAGTCAACAATTCTGAAAGCCATAAGCGGTCTGACAGGTTTTCAAAGCGGCACAATAAGCCTCAAAGATAGAGACATTAAATCATTCAATAACAATGAATTATCGCATTATCTTCAGTTGGTGTTTCAAGATGCGACAGGGGCGCTCAATCCCCGTTTTACCATCGCCTCGATCCTCGCCGAACCTTTGGTGATCCAGGGTCGCAAGGTCGAGGAAGCTGTGCTCGTTGAGGCCCTGGAGCGGATCGGCCTGGAGGCTGATTATCTCTATCGCTTTCCCCATCAGCTTTCAGGCGGCGAGCGCCAACGGGTCGCCATT
>JABJES010000143.1 GCA_018663165.1 Rhodospirillaceae bacterium | reverse complement strand
GATTGAACGGCACCCCATCGGATTCAGCGACACGCCTGGCGGCGGCAAAGGCCAACTCATTCGGCTTGCCAACGATGAAATTATCGAAGGTAAAGCGGGGATCGAGCGGCGCGCTGACATTCTCGCCAAAGCCCATCCCGGCCTCATCGGAACTGGCACTGCGCTCAATGGCGCTACGCTCTATATTGACCGGCGCGGGAGTGCCGGATTGGGATATTCCGGAATCCTCGCCCTTGTCGGCCGCCGCTTCAAGGGCGGCAGAGACAACCACCTCAACACCGATGATCGATTGGTCCTCATCGCGCCACAACGCTTTGAGCCGCTCGGCGTAATTGGTAATAATCCAGTCGCGCATGAAACGGGTGGGCACGGAAACCTTGACCTCGCCATTGGCGATATCAATCAGGGTGAGGGGCTTGAGCCAGCTACGGAACGCCGCCTCACCGAACTCACTGCGCAACAGGCCGCGCACGCGGGCCCAACGGGCGGAGTATTCCATCTCCATATCCGGACCAATCATCACGCGCTTACTCCTGAATCCAGGGAAGATCGGCGACTTTCCAGCCATCAACCGAGCCGCGATGGTTGGCCCCGTCGTGATCGCCCTCAAAACCGCCGGCGATATTATAACATTTCTCAAAACCTTGAGATGTCATCGCCATCGCCGCCATACGCGAACGCCCCCCGGAACGGCAGATAAAAAGCAGCGTGTCGCTAGGCTTGGCGCCCGCGCCGCGAATCTGATCAATGAATTCAGGGTTTTGCTGCATGTTGGGGAACAACTGCCAAGAGAGAAACAGCGGTTTTTTTGACAGGCTGGCGAGGTCGGGAATGCCGACAAAGGCCCATTCCGGCATCGTGCGTACATCGATGAGTCTGGCGCTCTCATCACTCTTTAATATCTCCCAGGCTTCCTTGGCTGAGAGATCGCCAGCGTAATCCGAACCCGACAAGTTAATATACCCCCCCTGGGCGTTCGCTAAATGAAGCCCGACAATACAAAGCACGGCTAAAAAATCGGCCCCCCCAAAGAACGGCTTTGCCGTATCTTTGCCCCGGATCAGGCCGACCCTCCGCACGATTTAAAAATTAAATTTTATACCTTAAGTTCTAGAACGAATACTTTGGGACGCAAGTAATTGTTTAAAAATTTAGTCAAAATAATAGATTACAACGACGAGACCAACAAAAAATACATTAACCAGCACTTCCGACTCTTGCAACATGATCGTAAGGAGAACAGGCAAAATATTTTTAAATTTTTCTCTTGCTCACAACTGATGGTGGCTTGGTGGCGTCAAAAGGGCAGTGATGGATGTCACCCTCGCCACGGCAGAAAATATTTTGCCGCCGCATTAGGGGGCGACGGCACCCGCTCACGACAGAGCCCGTCCGGGTTCTGAACAGGGAAATATTTTGGACAAAAATTCTTGAAAAGTGCCCCTGAAATCCAGGGGCCGCGAAACAGGCCGGATAAGCTTACGAGAGAACCTTGATCCTGGCCGAAAGACGAGAGATTTTACGCGAAACCGTATTGCGATGCATGATGCCGCGGCTAACGCCACGATCCATTTCCGGTTCTGCCGCCTTCATGGCCGCTTCGGCGATTTTCTTGTCGCCGCCTTCGATGGCCGTCTCGACGCTTTTCACAAGGCTGCGAATATGGGTCCGACGGGTGCGGTTCACCAGGGTCTGACGTTCGCTCTTTCGGGTCCGCTTTTTGGCGGAACGGATATTGGCCATGATCTTTTCCGTTGATTACTGTGATTTCAGGCCCAAAACGAGCCAAGCCGCGGTTTATAGTCCCCCCCAGCCGTGTCGTCAACCCGCAGCAGGCGTTTTTCCTGATGAATTAAAGCGCCTCAGCGTGGGGCGAGGAAAAAATGGACGCTGACCGGGCCTTGAGGAGATTTTTCACCGCCTATTTCCAGCTTCAGGGTTTCACCCTCACGGCGGTATTCGCCCTCAAGGAAATGTTCCCAGCCCAGTTGCGGCAGAGTACGGGCATAGAAATCGAGAATCCCTTCCCGTGCCACCTGGCCGCTTGCCTCGGCCTCGATAATGCGGCCTGCCGGGGTATCGAAAACGATGTCACTGCCAGCCACATTCTTCAAGCCGGGCATCAGCGGCAGATCCTCGAATCCGGCGACAAATCCACCGCCATCTGGCACTCCTATATCCTCGCCACCCGCCAGTGCGGAGACCGGCGTCAGGAGAAGAGCCACAGCGAAGAAAACGACGGCCACAAACAGAAAATTAATGGCGGAAAAAACCGGCCGCAGGAGATGTTTTAAGCGCAAAATCATAGTCCCTATATGCACATATCCTAGCGCTGGCGTCGAGGACAGAAGAAGGTCGACCGGCCGGACTGAACGAGGCGTGAGATACCCCCGGTTTCGCCAATTTCGCAAGTACACTCCGGGCATTCCAAACCGGCCCGCCCGTAAACCGCAAAATTGTGCTGGAAATATCCCAGCTCACCCGAGGGCTGGCGGTGATCCTTCAACGATGAGCCCCCCGATGATATGGCGTCCTCCAAGACGGATTTGAGCGCCTCAACCAGTCGCCGGGCCCGGGCACCGGCGATCGTCATCGCCTTGCGGCGCGGTGAAATCCCAGCCCGGTAGAGGGCCTCACAGGCATAAATATTGCCAATCCCGGCAACCACCGACTGATCGAGAAGCGCCCCCTTGATCGGCCCTCGGCGGCCTTTCAAGGCACCCTCCAGCATTGCGCCGTCAAAGGCCGGGTCCAACGGCTCGGGCCCCATACGGGCCAGCAGGGGGTGGGTTTCAAGAAGATCCGCCGGGCAGAGCGCCATCAGGCCAAAGCGCCGGGGATCGTTATAGACAATACGTGTCGTCGAGGGATGACCCTCACCCCCGGCAAGATCGAAGATCACATGATCGTGACGACCAGGCGCAAATTCCGGCTCATGGTTGACGGTCATCCGCCCCGACATGCCGAGATGAACAACCAGAACCTCATCCCCTTCAAAGGGCACCAACAGATATTTGCCGCGCCGCCCCAATACCCCGATCCGGCGCCCCGTAAGGCGCTGTCCCAAATCATCGGGCAGGGGAAGGCGCAAGCGTGGCACCCGGACTTTGACAGCAGCGAAAACCTGCCCTTCCATCCACGGGGCCAGCCCCCGGCGCACGGTCTCGACTTCAGGCAATTCAGGCATCGGGAAAATCTACCCCCGCCACGGCGCTGGCGCAACGATACTGGCGCAATGCCCATGGCTGGGCTATTTTCCCCCGATGACCGATTTATCGCCGAACAACACAGCCGCAAATAAAGCCCCGGCGACAAACGCACCAGAGTCCGCGCCTGCGTCTGCCTCTGCCTCCGCGTCTGCGACAACCCATTTCGGCTTTCGCACCGTCAGCGAGAACGAAAAGGCGGGCCTGGTACGTAATGTCTTCGAAAAAGTAGCCGGCCGGTACGACCTGATGAACGATCTGATGTCGATGGGCATCCATCGTCTGTGGAAATCGTCGCTGCTCGACTGGCTCGCCCCGCAGCCGGGAATGGCCCTGCTCGATGTCGCTGGCGGCACGGGCGATATTGCCCGGGGCTTTCTTGCCCGTTGTGCCAAGGCAGCCGATAGCGCGGCAAGCGGCAGCTCCGCAATAATCTGTGACATCAACCCGGCAATGATCGAAGCCGGTCGCGACCGGGCCTTCGACAAAGGTCTCGCTCAGGGTCTTGCCCATGGGCTGGGCTGGGCCTGCGGGGATGCCGAAAAGCTGCCTTTTGCCGATAACTCCATGGATGCCTATACGGTCGGTTTCGGCCTGCGTAACGTCACCCATATCCCCGAGGCGTTATCTGAGGCCCGGCGTGTTCTCAAGCCCGGCGGCCGCTTTTTATGCCTTGAGTTCAGCCATGTGGTATTGCCGGTTCTGGACCGTCTCTACGACCTTTATTCCTTTAATGTCCTCCCGACGCTCGGCGAAATGGTCGCCAATGATCGGGAATCTTACGTCTATCTCGCCGAAAGCATCCGCCGTTTTCCCGATCAGGCATCTTTCGCCGCTATGGTCTCATCGGCGGGGTTTGACCAGGTCACCTATCGCAATCTTTCCGGCGGCATCGCCGCCCTTCATTCGGGCTGGAGGCTTTAAGAGGTGATGTTTGCCAGCTTGCGTCATATCACTCGCCTTCTCGGCATTGCCCGCACATTGGCCCGCCATGATGCGCTTTTTCCCCTTAAGGGCCTGCGTCTCTCCCCAGCACTGTTGTTTGCTCTGCGGCTTACCGCCTGGCCGGGGGCGAAAAAAATGGCCGGTCGGCGCCGGGGTGAAAAACTGGCTGCCGCACTCCAGGCCATGGGGCCGAGCTTCATCAAGCTCGGTCAGGCCCTGGCGACCCGCTCGGACCTTCTCGGCGAGGAAGTGACGGCCGACCTTTCCGCCCTTCAGGACCGACTGCCCCCCTTTGACAGCGCTCTCGCCCGCGCCTCAATCGAGAAAGAGCTCGGGCGGCCGATGGACGAGCTTTTCGCCTCCTTCGATTCTGAGCCGATAGCGGCGGCCTCAATTGCCCAGGTTCATTTCGCCACGACGCCTGAGGGCGCACAAGTGGCGGTTAAGGTGTTGCGCCCAGGAATAGAGGCGGCCTTTGCCCGGGACATCGAACTTTTTACCTGGCTTGCCGAAACCCTGGAAATCCTGCGCCCCGCCCTGCGCCGACTAAAACCCGTCGAGGTTGTACAGACCTTGGAAAAATCAGTGCGCCTGGAGATGGATTTGCGCCTTGAGGCCGCAGCCGCCTCTGAACTCGCCGCCAATTTCAAGGGCGACCCGGATTTCGTCATCCCCGAAGTGGACTGGATCCGCACCGGGCGGCGGGTTCTTACCCTTGAGCGGGTCGAGGGCATTCGCATCGACCAGCGTGACCAGCTAATCGAGGCCGGGTTCGATCCCACCGATATTCTCGCCAAATCATCGGCCGCCTTTTTCCGCCAGGTTTTTCGCGACGGCTTTTTCCATGCTGATTTGCATCCGGGCAATCTGTTTGTCGACAAACAGGGGCGGATCGCCGCCGTCGATTTCGGAATCACCGGACGCCTCGATATCGAGACCCGCAATTTTCTCGCCGACATGCTGATCGGCTTTCTTAACGGCGATTATGCCCGGGTCGCCGAGGTCCATTTCCGCGCTGGTTATGTCCCCGCCCATCAATCCCAGGAAACCTTTACCCAAGCCTGCCGGGCCATCGGCGAACCCATCCTGGAGCGCCCTTTACATGAAATTTCCCTGGCGCGCCTGCTGTCCCAGCTTTTCCAGGTGACCGAAGAATTCGAAATGGAAACCCAGCCTCAACTCCTGTTACTACAAAAAACCATGCTGCTGGCTGAGGGAATGGGGCGACGACTTAACCCGGACGTTAATATGTGGCAATTGGCGCGCCCCCTGATTGAGCAATGGATGATCGAAAACCGGGGGCCCGAGGCCCGGCTAAAGCTGGCGGCAAAAGAGCTTTCCGCCGGGCTTGAGCGTTTGCCCAGCCTGCTGCGCCAAGCCGAACATGCCCTGACCGGTCTCGCCGAGGGGGGGCTAAAGCTCCATCCCGACACGGTTCGCGCCATGCGCGGCGAAGGGAGCGGCAGACCCAAAAGCGCAATAATCGCCTGGCTGGTTGCTGGCGTTCTGGCCGCCACCCTGGCCTTTACCCTTTAGGCCAAACAGGAAACCTCGGCCTGACTACACTTCTTTTCTTGTGAATTACGGCCATGAAAGCTAGTTTATTAACAACTGGCAGCCGTAAATTATTGCTACAACTGTTTCTGAGTTGTCTCTGCGACCCGGCTCCCCCGGGTCGATGGTTTTTTTTGGAGTGGCCCCTTGCTCGCAGGAAAGCGCGTTCTTCTGATCGTCACCGGCGGTATTGCCGCCTATAAATGCCCCGATCTCGTCCGCCGCCTGACAATGGCCGGCGCCCAGGTGCACTGTGTACTGACCAAAGGCGGCGCTCAATTCGTCACGCCCTTGACCCTGTCCGCCCTGTCCGGCGAAAAAACCTATGAACAGCTTTTCTCCCTCACCGACGAGAGTGAGATGGGCCATATCCGCCTCGCCCGGCAAGCCGATCTCTGCATTGTCGCCCCGGCAAGCGCCGATTTCCTTGCCAAGATGGCCAACGGACTGGCCGATGATCTGGCCTCCACCCTGCTCCTTGCGACAAATAGTGACATCCTCGTCGCCCCGGCCATGAACACCGCCATGTGGACCCACCCAGCGACCAGAGACAATATGACGCGGCTTTTAAAGCGCGGCGTTAAAACCGTCGGACCGGGAGAGGGCGACCTTGCCTGCGGCGAAACCGGCGAAGGCCGGATGGCTGAACCAGCGGAGATTCTGGCCGCTATCGAGACCTATTTTTCCCATGATGCGCCTTTATCGGGCCGCCGGGCCGTGGTCACCAGCGGCCCCACCCATGAAGCCATCGATCCGGTGCGTTAT
>JABJES010000236.1 GCA_018663165.1 Rhodospirillaceae bacterium | reverse complement strand
TCCGTGACGATCTGACGCCGCTTCTCGACACGACGACGGGGGCGTGGCTGGCGGCTGCGACAGCACCACTTACGAGGCAGGCATAATGACTGGTTTTACCCTCCACGCGCGCCTCGACGCCGACGGGGTTTTTATCGCCGACTGGCCGCTCAGCCGGGTGTTGCTGATGGATGAGGCTAAATTCCCCTGGCTCATTCTGGTGCCGCGCCGGGACGGCCTCACCGAAATCGCCGATCTCGATGAAGCGGCGCGCAATCTATTGATGGCTGAATCCGTGCGTGCCGGCGAGGCGCTAAAATCCCTCTTTCCTTGCGACAAGCTCAACATCGCCGCACTCGGTAATCAGGTGTCCCAGCTTCATGTCCACGTTATTGCGCGGCACGCCGAAGATTCCGCCTGGCCCCAGCCGGTCTGGGGGACGTCGAAAAATACTTACGGGGATGAGGCCTTGGCGGAGATTGTTGAGAGGCTTAAAACGGCGCTGGCTTAACCTTCAATCATCGCCAGCCAGTCGGCTTCACTCAAAATGGTCACGCCGAGCGCTGCGGCTTTTTTCGCCTTTGAGCCGGAATCGGCCCCCGCCACCACGAAATCGGTCTTTTTTGACACCGATCCTGCGACCTTGGCGCCGAGGCTTTCGGCTCGTGCCTTGGCTTCGCCCCGGGACATTTTTTCCAATGTGCCGGTAAAGACCACGGTCTTTCCCGCCAGCGGTGAGCCGCCGGTTTCAGGCGGCACAAAATCGGCCACGTTCAGGCTTTTTTCCAGCCGCTCAAGCACATCAATGTTATGGGGCTCATCGAAAAAGGCGATCAAATCCTCGGCCATTGAGGGGCCGATGCCGTCGATATCGATCAGATCACGATAAGCCTCGTCCTCGGGATCAATCGCCGCGACCATGGCGGCGCGCCAGTTGGTCAGGGTCAGATATTGTTTGGCCAGTAGGCGGGCGGTGGCCTGACCGATCTGGCGGATGCCCAGGGCGAAGATGAAACGTTCCAGGGAAATGCTGCGGCGCTCATCAATGGCGCGGAAGAGTTTCGTTGCCGATTGATCGCCCCAACCCTCGCGGTTGCGGATTTCACGTTCGTGATCGTCCTTAAGGGTGAAGATATCCGCCGGGTTTTTAATCAGCCCGTCCTTCCAGAAGGCCTCAATGTTTTTCGCCCCCAGCCCCTCAATATCGAAGGCGTTGCGGGAAACGAAATGTTTAAGCCGTTCGACAGCCTGGGCCGGACAGACCAGCCCGCCGGTGCAGCGTTTTGCAACCTCGCCTTCTTCGCGATGAACATGGCTGCCGCAAACCGGACAGGTTTCGAGGAACAGGTAAGGCTTGGATTCTGCCGGACGGTTTTCCATGATCACCTTGACCACCTGAGGGATCACATCACCGGCCCGCTGGATCATCACCGTATCGCCTTGCCGCACATCGAGCTTGGTGATCATATCTTCGTTATGGAGGGTGGCGTTGGAGACCACGACGCCGCCGACGGTTACTGGTTTAAGCCGGGCGACGGGGGTCAGAACGCCGGTGCGCCCAACCTGTATGTCGATCTTTTCAATTACCGTCTGGGCCTGTTCGGCAGGGAATTTATGGGCGATGGCCCAGCGCGGGGCGCGGCTGACCATGCCGAGGCGGTCCTGCCAGTCGAGCCGGTTTATTTTGTAAACCATTCCGTCGATGTCATAGGGCAGGGTGGCGCGTTTTTCGGCGATCTCGTCATAAAGTTTGATCAGACCAGCGATATCAGTGCAGAGCCGGGCCAGAGGATTGACGGAGAATCCCCATCCCTTGAATTTTTCGAGCATATCCCAGTGAGTGCCCTCGGGCTCATGGCTGATCTCGCCCCAGGCATAGGCGAAAAAGTGCAGGGGCCGCTTGGCTGTGATTGTCTGGTCGAGCTGGCGCAGACTGCCGGCCGCCGCATTGCGGGGGTTGGCGAATGGCTTATCCCCGGCTTCCACCTGACGTTTGTTTAAGCTCAGAAAATCATCCCGGCCCATATAGACCTCACCCCTGATCTCGACCATATCCGGCGCGCCCGGCGGCAGGGTATCGGGAATGTCACTAATCGTGCGTAGATTGGCGGTGACATTCTCGCCGGTTGTGCCGTCGCCCCGTGTCGCTCCCTGAATGAATTTTCCCTGCTCAAAGCGCAGCGCAATGGACAGGCCGTCGATCTTGGGTTCGCAGACAAGTTCAACGATCTCTTCCGGGTCGAGCTTGAGAAAGCGCCGCACCCTGGCAACAAATTCACTCACATCCTCAGCGTCGAAGGCATTGTCCAGAGACAGCATGGGCCGGGTGTGGGTGATTTTGGTGAAACCCTCAGCCGGAGCTGCGCCGAGCCGTTTTGATGGGCTGTCGGAGCGGATGAGATCAGGAAAATGGGCTTCAATGGCATCATTTCGCTGGCGCAGGGCATCATAGTCGGCATCGGAAATAACCGGCGCGTCCTGCTGGTGATAGGCGGTGTCATGGGCGGCGATTTCAAGGGCCAGATATTCGAGTTCGGCGGCGGCTTGCAAAGGCGTCAGGTCTTCGACCGGTAGAGGGGGGGAGTCCTTGCCCATCGGCCTTACGATGCCTTGAGCAGGCTGTCGGCGGCGGCCCGGGCCTCATCGGTGACG
>JABJES010000235.1 GCA_018663165.1 Rhodospirillaceae bacterium | reverse complement strand
CCATGGATTATCTCGGAAATCCTGCCGACCTTCCTCGGCGCTTCCTCGGTACCCGTCGGCCATGTCTTGTTCTCTCTGATCGGGTTCATCGTGTTCTATACTGCCCTTCTGGTGATCGATATGTTCCTGATGGTTAAATACATTCGCCTCGGTCCGCCCGAGGATGGTGAAAAGGCGTAGGAGCCGCTCATGCCCATCGATTATGAAACCCTGCGTGTGATCTGGTGGGCCCTTATGGGGATACTCCTGATCGGCTTTGCCGTGATGGATGGTTTTGATCTCGGCATTGCAGCACTTCTCCCCTATCTGTCGCGCAACGACACTGAGCGCCGGGTGTTGCTGGAAACTATTGAGCCGGTCTGGGATGGCAATCAGGTCTGGTTGATCCTTGGTGCCGGGGCCTCGTTCGCCGCCTGGCCACAGCTTTATGCCACCTCTTTTTCCGGCTTTTACCATGCCCTGATCCTGGTCCTCTGGGCCCTGATCCTGCGCCCGGTTGGTTTAGGCTATCGCAATAAAATGGCGGGGACTAAATGGCGCCAGAGCTGGGACCGGGCGCTCGTCGTCTCCGGCTTTGTTCCGTCTCTGGTTTTCGGCGTTGCCTTCGGCAATCTGCTGCTCGGCACGCCCTTCCATTTCGACGACACCCTGCGCCCCTTCTATACCGGCAGTTTATTCGAGCTTCTCAACCCCTTTGCCCTGCTTTGCGGATTGGTCAGCCTGACCATGCTAATGATGCACGGGTCGGTCTATGCGGCACTGAAAACCACCGGTGAGATCGCCGCGCGGGCGACAAAAGCGGCAACGCTGGCCGCCCTCGTCCTGATCGTTCTCTTTACGCTGGGTGGACTTTGGATCACCTTCGGCATTGACGGTTATGTCATTATTTCCGGCGCCGAGCATGGCGGCCCCTCTAACCCACTGTACAAAACAGTAATCCGCGAAACCGGCGCCTGGATCGCCAATTATGGAACCCACCCCTGGACGATGCTGGCCCCCGGCCTTGGCTATGCCGGGGCGCTCGGCACAATCGCCTTGCTGCGCGCCGGGGCAAATGGCCTCGCCTTTATCACCAGCGCCCTTTCGGTTGCCGGAATTGTAGCGACGGCAGGCCTGTCCCTCTTCCCCTTTATCATGCCATCCTCAAGCGATCCCTCATCCAGTCTGACGGTTTGGGATTCCTCAAGCAGCCATTTGACCCTGTTTATCATGCTGCTCTGCGCCGCCTTTTTCATGCCCCTCATCATTGCCTATACGAGTTGGGTCTTCCGCGTCATGCGCGGCAAGGTGACGGCTGAACACCTCGATCACGATCAGACTTATTAGAAAGAAACGGGAGACGATTGCACAATGTGGTATTTTACATGGGTTCTCGGCCTTGGACTGGCCTGCACTTTCGCCATCCTCAACGCCATGTGGTTTGAGGTTGATGCGGACAATCACGAGTGAAAAAACGACGTGCCTTTCTGTCTGCCTGCCTGCCTCTTTTTCCCCTCTTGGCCATCTGCCTGCTGATCTCCACCCCACCGTCTAGCGCTGAAGATCTCGCCCCTCAGTGCCGCAAGGCCGACAAGGAAATCAGCAAACTTCTGAGCGAGCTCCGTAGCCTCGGCACGTTGTGGCGCACACGCGGCGTCACCGGTATGCGCAACCGCGCCACCCAGCTCTGCCTTCAGGGTGACTTTCCTGCGGCGAGTAAGGAATACGAAAAAATCAAGGTGAGGCTACGCAAGGATATCGCCAAAACCAAAGGCGAGCAGGGCGAAAAATCCGATAAATTCTAGACCATTTTTTCCACGAAGGCGCCTTTAGTCGGACTTGACGAAATCGACCAGCTGTTGATGGGTAAACAGAAAATCCTGATCCCCCAAAGCCGCATGGCAGCCGACGCAATCAAGCTTATTGGGTTTTAGCGACCCGTCAGGTTTGTAGATTGCAAAGCCCCAGCCATCCAGCCTGTGGTCCGCAGGATAGGAATCATCCCAGGAATCCCGCCGCTCCAGAACGGCAACTGCGGCCAACTTGTCGATTTCATAGTGACCATCACTGCCCTCGACGGCTTT
>JABJES010000231.1 GCA_018663165.1 Rhodospirillaceae bacterium | reverse complement strand
TTTGCATCTGTCCCTGTTAATTTACTGATTGCCTCAGAATAACAACTTCTACATAAATGGTGGTGTTTAGATTCAGAAAAACAAATAATACCAGATTTTATCAATGGAGAAAGCAGGTGAGTTATGTAAATCTGTATAGATACTTCTATATTTATATCAATTGAAGTATTTATTCGCTCTATTATTATTTCATATGGGTCTGGAATTAGTATTTTTTCTGCATATAATCCCGCAAAACTAGTTAAAGATATTACCCTCTGAATTCTGCATGAAGGATCAATACAAGGAGTTGGGCCACCTCCTAAAGTTTCAGTTCCAATGAATTCAAACGGTGAAGTGGCTGGTTTATTGGATCTAGGGAGTAGGTCACTTATTTTTATGCAAAACTCCTCAACCTGAATTGTATTCCATTTACTAACAGTCTCTATCGTTTCATCTAACGAATGGTTTTCCATTAGATTGTTCTTAGCTAAAAACTCGTATAATGATTCAGACATATTCTTCTCCCCCACACCTCACTCCACGATCAACTTTCCGCGCAGCATGCCCATCTGGCAGGCGAATTCATGTTCGCCGGGTTTTGTCGGCAGGAATTCCAGGGCCACGGTCTGGCCGGTCGGTAATTGCGCGCTGATATTGAAATCGGGGATCAGCACCATCTCCGAACATTGGGCGGTCTCAACCCGGTGAAAATTAAGCCGCACCGGCTTTCCGTGGCGCACCACGATGGTGTCGGGGGTATAGCCGCCCTTGACGGTGATCATTACTTCCTGAAAGCCGCCCGCCCCGGCAAGGGCCTTCGTTCCCGCCGGTCTTTTCAGCCAGAAGAACCAGATGATAAAACCGATGAGGGCAAAACCGCCCAGAGTGACAGCGTATTGGTCGGGGGCAAGGGCACTCATGTTCCGGCCTCCGGAAGAATTGTTTTTGATTTATAAAAGCGCAGCCGGTTGGCGTTGGAAACCACGGTGACGGAAGAAAAGGCCATGGTCAGGGCGGCGATCATCGGTGAGAGCAAAACCCCGAAGAAAGGATAAAGCACCCCCATGGCGACCGGAATGCCGAGGGTGTTATAGCCAAACGCCCCGACAAGGTTCTGGCGCACATTGGTCATGGTCGCCTTTGAGATATCGATGGCGGTGGCGACACTGGTCAGACTGCCCTGGATCAGGGTGATGTCGCTGGCCTCGATTGCCACATCGGTGCCGGTGCCGATGGCCATGCCGACATCGGCCTGGGCCAGAGCCGGGGCGTCGTTGATCCCATCGCCAACCATGGCGACGATCTTGCCCGCGTCTTGCAGTTTCTTGATCTCACCGGCCTTATCCTCTGGCAGCACATCGGCCAGCACCCGGTCAACGCCAACCTGTGTTGCCACGGCCTGGGCTGTGCGCGCATTGTCGCCGGTGATCATAATCACCTCGATCCCCAGGGCGTGGAGTGCGGCAATGGCCGGTTTTGAATCCGCCTTGACCGTATCGGCGACGGCGACCAGCCCGGCGGCTTTTCCGTCCGCCGTCACATAGACCGGGGTCTTTCCCGCATTGGCCAGACGCTCCCAGTCAGGGAGAAGGGCGGCAATATCGATGTTGCGTTCTTCCATCAGGCGGGCATTTCCCAGCAGAACATTTTTTCCATCGACCTTTGCACTGACACCGCGCCCGGCGATGGCCTCAAATCCAACGCTGGCTGGAATAGTCGTGCCTCGCGCTTGTGCTCCTTTAACGATGGCCTCGCCAAGGGGGTGTTCGGACCCCTTTTCCAAAGAGGCGGCGATGGTCAGCAACCCGGTTTCATCAAAACCGTTTGCCGGCACCAGATCGGTCAGCTCCGGCTCGCCCTTGGTGATGGTGCCGGTTTTGTCGAGCACCACAATGTTGATTTTCTGGGCGGTCTGCAGGGCGTCCCCGGAACGAATAAGAATGCCGTATTCCGCTCCCTTGCCGATCCCGACGGTGAGCGATGTGGGTGTCGCCAGCCCCAATGCACAAGGGCAGGCGATGATCAGTGTCGTCACCATGACGATCACCGCATAGACGATGTTGGGCTCGGGGCCGAAATCGTACCAGACCATAAAGGCGAGAATGGCGAGGATCATCACGGTGGGCACAAAATAGCCCGACACCTGGTCGACGATGCGCTGGATCGGCGCCTTTGATCCTTGAGCGTCGCGCACCATGCGAATGATGTTGGCGAGCGCCGTATCCTTGCCGACCTTGGTGGCGGTGAGGTGGAAACTGCCGGTCTTGTTCATGGTGCCGCCGATCACTTCCATGCCGGGGGTTTTTTCGACCGGGATCGATTCGCCGGTAATCATCGACTGGTCGACAGCACTCGATCCTTCTTTGAGCACTCCGTCGACAGGGATTTTTTCGCCCGGCCGGACAATTACGATATCGCCGGTGACAACTTCCTCAACCGGAATGTCAGTCTCCTTGCCGTCGCGCACCACCCGTGCGGTTTTGGGCTGCAGACCGATCAGCTTTCGGATTGCTTCCGATGTCCGTCCCTTGGCCTTGATCTCTCGCGCCATGCCGAGAACGACCAGGGCGATGACGACACTCGATGTATCCCAAAAAGCTTCGGC
>JABJES010000227.1 GCA_018663165.1 Rhodospirillaceae bacterium | reverse complement strand
GGCGGTGTCTCTGTCGGTGAAGAAGACCATATGCGTAGTACCGTTGAGGCCCTTGGCAGCCTTCATTTCTGGCGTCTTGCGATCAAACCCGGACGCCCCCTTGCGCTTGGACAAATCGGCAAGGTTCCCTTTATCGGCCTGCCTGGAAACCCGGTTGCCGTAATGGTGACTTTCCTGCGCTTTGCCCGACCGGCAATTTTAAAGCTTTCCGGGGCAAGCTGGCGGGACCCCCGGCTTTTCAAGGTGACGGCAGCATTTAGCCACAAAAAAAAGAGCGGGCGCAGGGAATGGGTTCGGGTCCGCCTTGAGACCACCGCCGACGGCAGCCTCCGGGCCCACAAATTCCCCCGCGAGGGGGCGGGTATTCTCTCTTCGATGGTTGCCGCCGACGGGCTGGTTGAACTGCCCGAAGACCTTACCCATCTGAGCCAAGACATGGCGGTTGATTTTCTACCCTTCAGCGAGGTTCTGACATGAAAATTCTCTACTTTGCCTGGCTCCGCTCGACCATTGGACTGGCCCAGGAAACCGCCACTCCGCCATCTGATATTACTAATGTGAGCGATCTTATCGACTGGCTGAGGGAACTGAGCCCGGCCCATACCAAAGCGCTTTCAGATATCTCGGCAGTGCGTGTCGCCGTTAATCAGAGCTTTGCCTCTCTCGATTATCCCTTGGCGTCAGACGATGAGGTGGCGCTGTTCCCCCCGGTTACCGGCGGCTAAGGCGGCAGGAAAAGGCAGGCAACAATGATCCGAGTTCAAAAAGAAGATTTTGACGTCGCCGCTGAGATGTCCCGCCTCACCGAGGGCCGCCACAATGTCGGGGGAGTTACCGCCTTTGTCGGCCTTGTGCGCGATATGGGGGGGGAGGACAAAATAAAGGCCATGACCCTGGAACACTATCCGGGGATGACCGAAAAAAAACTGAGCGAAATCGAGATGGAGGCCCGAAAGCGCTGGCCCATTGAAGACGTTCTCATCATTCACCGAATTGGACGGCTTGAGCCCGGTGAGCGGATTGTGCTCGTCCTTACCGCATCATCCCATCGCAAGGCAGCGATTGAATCCTGCCAGTTCCTGATCGATTGGTTAAAAACCGATGCCCCATTCTGGAAGCTGGAGGAGACCACAGAAGGTGAAAACTGGGTTAAAGCCCGCGATTCCGATAATGATGCGACCCGGCGCTGGGACAAGAACTAACCCCTGACCTTTTTTCGCCAGCGAATGCTCTGGCTTGTTTTTTCACCCAAGCTTGCTCACAATCCCCCCTGAATATAATTCTTCACCACATGCACGACCCCATACAATCCGAAAAGTCGGAGCGATTATGCCTCCACGCCAAATAGAAACAAAAGGCGGGTTCAATCCCGCACTGCTTTTTAGCCCGGACCGCACCGTCAGTATGGTCGGTTACATTGTCGCGGTGGCGATTCTTTTGCTGTTTTTCTTCTCAAGCTGGTCGGACTATCAGCAAGCGATTAAAATGGCTTTCTCCAGAACAACCAATGACATCCGTGTTTTTGAGGAATATACGCTCCGCACGCTGAATGCGATCGATATCCTACTGCTTGGTGAGATTGATCGAATCGAAGAGCAGCCCGAAGCCGCCTTTTCAATCAATAATTCCTATGATCTCCGGTTGGCTAAACTGGCCGAATCGGCACCTGCACTCTGGGGAATCATCGTGCTGGATAAAGACGGCAACCTAATGTTCGACTCAAAAAACGACAAAGGAACATCGCCCGGATTATCAAACCGTGATTTTTTCAAAGCCCATAAGACGGACCAATCACTGCAATTTCATATCAGCTCCCCCTTTATAGACCGCCTGACGGGAGAGTGGTTTTTCGGCATCTCTCAACGCCTGAACAGTTCAGATGGAGAATTCCGCGGCGTTATTATGGCGATCGTCCATGCCAATTTTGCAGAACCTTTCCTGGAGGATTTCCGCTCCTGTACGGATTGTTCCTATACCCTGATTTCAGACAATGGAACAATACTCGCCAATGAACCCTCGGAATCTGGCCTGGGGAGCAATGTATTTCAATCATCACTTTTCACCTCCCATCTCTCCCTCTCGACAAGCGGCGTTTATGAAACCACCGACACCTCAGAAGGCGAGACCCATATTCTCGCCTACAGCCGTTCGAAAGATTACCCCCTTATCGCGACGGTCAGCAGAAGCCTTGATGAAGCCCTCATCGAATGGCGGCAACAAATCAACCACAGACTAATCATTTCAATTTTAGGCGTCCTTCTCTCCATTGGGCTGGGACAGGCCAGCGCCAAACAGATACGAAGCCAAAAGCGCGCTGTTGAACAAGCTGCTGCGCGCGAAGCGGCAGAAATATCCAACGCCTCCAAAACAGAATTTCTTGCCAACATGAGCCACGAATTGAGAACGCCGCTAAATTCCATCATCGGTTTTGCCGAGATCCTTCAGTCAGCCGATAGCACCATCTCCCAGGAAAAACGACTCGATTACTATGAAAGCATCCGGGGAAGCGGCGAAGATCTTCTCCATATCATCAACGATATTCTCGATCTCTCAAAGATCGATGCCGACAGAATGCCGGTTATAGAAAGCCCCTTTCACATCGATCAGGTGGCCTCTTCCTCCCTCAAGCTTGTTGCTCAAAAGGCCCTGACAGGTGAGATTGCTCTCGTTAATAAGATTCGTGAAGATATGCCTCTGCTGAATGCGGACGAGCGGAAAACCAAACAAATGCTGCTTAACCTCCTCTCCAACGCCATCAAGTTCACCCCTAAGGGTGGAACCGTCACTGTTTCCGCCGCCGTTGACAGCCGAGGCGGCCTTACCCTCGCCGTCACCGATAACGGAATCGGCATGAGCGAGGAAGAGGCCACACAAGCCCTCGGCAAATTTCGCCAGATTGATTCCTCTCTTGCCCGTGAACACGCAGGCACCGGGTTGGGTCTGCCCCTGGTCAAAGGATTGATCGAATTGCACGGCGGCAGCTTCACCCTAAAAAGCGTGAAGGACGAGGGCACAGAGGTCGTCCTGCGTTTTCCCAAAAAGCGGGTTCTGGCAGCGGCTTGATTTATGCGGCTTAATTAAAAGAGATGAGCCCAGCGCGTTAAGCGGCGCTCGCGGCCTTTTCACTGTGAGAGCGGACAAGGGCGGTGTAATCCTCGATCATCTGGTGACAAACCTTACCAACCTCAAAATGGTAGGAATCGATCTCACAAACCGGTGTTACTTCCACCGCTGTGCCAGTGAGGAAAACTTCATCCGCATTGGCCAGTTCTTCTGGCTGGATTTGGCGTTCCACAACCTTGATGTCGCGCTTGCGGGCAAGATCAATCACCGTGCGCCGGGTAATTCCATCGAGAAAACAGTCGGGAACCGGGGTATGCAGTTCACCATTCTGAACCATAAAAAAATTAGCGCCTGTGGCCTCGGCGATCAGGCCCCGGTAATCGAGCATCAGCGCGTCATCGTAGCCCGCAGATTCAGCGGCATGCTTGCTTAAGGTACAAATCATATAAAGCCCTGCGGCCTTGCTGTCTGTCGGCGCAGTATTGGCAGCCGGACGACGCCACTTTGAGGTCGTCAGGCGGATGCCTTTCAACCGGGCCTCAGGAGTGAAATAGGAGGGCCAGGGCCACGTTGCGATCGCCAGATTGATTCGATTCTTCTGGGCGGAAACCGCCATCATTTCGCTGCCCCGCCAGGCCACGGGGCGGATATAGCCATCTACAATATCCTGAGCCGCCACCACGTCGCGGGTCGCGGCATCAATTTCCTCAACGCTGAAAGGAATTTCAAACCCGAGAACCTTTGCTGAATGCAGAAGTCGCTCGCTGTGTTCCCTCAGTTTAAAGATATGACGGCCATAGACCCGTTCACCTTCAAACACACAGCTGGCATAATGCAGGCCGTGACTGAGCACGTGGACATGGGCGTCCCGCCAGGGAACCATCTCTCCATTGAACCAGATAACACCGTCACGATCGTCGAAAGGTATGATGTCCATACTGGACAGGCCCCCGCTGCCCTGCCGGTCATGATCTGACGCTTTGGCCAAGGACAAAAAAAATTACATCAAGCTTGAAGTGAGTAGCATTCTGGGGCATATATGTCAACATGGCTGACATAAATTTCACGCCGCAATCGAACCCACCCTCCGACACTGCCTTCCCTTCTGAGGCGGAGTTACGCAGGGGGATGGAGCTTCTGTTCTTCGCCTATCGGGATTTCACCGGCAGGCCGGACGAAATTCTTGCTGAATTCGGCCTTGGCCGCGCCCATCACCGGGTGCTTTATTTCGTCGGGCGCAACCCTCAGATCAATGTCAACGCGCTTCTCAATATTCTGCGGATCACCAAACAGAGTCTGTCCAGAGTGCTCGGGCGTCTGGTTGGCCAGGGATATATTATCCAGCATCCCGGCAAAAAAGATCGCCGCCAGCGGCTTTTAGAGCTGACGGAGAAGGGCGTTAATCTTGAGCATCGCTTGTTTAACAACCAGCAAACCAGACTGGCCCGAGCCTACCGCCTTGCCGGGCCGTCAGCGGTAGAAGGGTTCTGGCAGGTGCTTACAGATATACCCGACCGCCCCTCGTCGGTGAAAAAGCCGTCTGAAAAGCAGGAGGAATCGTAAAACCCTTGCCTCTGGAAACCCCTCATATCCTGATCGTAGATGACGATACCCGGCTGCGTGATTTACTTCAGAAATACCTTTTCGAGAATGGCTTTCGCGTAAGCACCGCCCAGGACGCCGAGGAGGCCAGGGCAAAACTTTCAAGCCTTGCTTTCGATTTTCTCATTATTGATGTGATGATGCCTGGCGAAACGGGGCTGGAACTGACCGCCTCGCTACGCAGCGATAGTAACGTTCCTATCCTTCTTCTCACCGCGCGAGGCAACGTTGATGACCGCATCCTGGGGCTGGAATGCGGCGCCGACGATTACCTGACCAAGCCTTTCGAGCCGAAAGAGCTGGTTCTGCGCATCAATGCCATTTTGCGCCGCACGCCCGATGAGGGTGTGGCACCGAAAACCGTTCGATTCGGCGATTATCTTTTCGACGTCGAACGCAAGGAACTGTTCAACAAGGATGCGTTATTGCGCCTGACACAGGCGGAAACGAGCCTCTTAACCATTCTGGCCGTAAATGCCGGTGTGCCCATTTCACGGGAAGAATTGTGCCGCAAAGCCGATATTCAGGGGAACCCCCGCACGGTGGATGTTCAAATCACCCGGCTGCGCCGTAAAATAGAAATAGACCCCAGAGCGCCGCACTATTTGCAAACGATCCGCGGCAAGGGGTATCTCTTACGTAACGACTAGGCGGAACGGTCATTGACCGGTCTTAATGTTCGGCAGCCCAGGGATTGTCATGATCAAACGTTTTTTGCCTCACTCTCTTCTCGGCCGCTCGCTGATGATTCTCGTCATTCCACTAATCCTGCTTCAAATCATCACCACGATCATTTTCTACGAACGTCACTGGTCGACAATTACTCTGCGGCTTTCCACCGGGCTGGCCGGGGAAATAGCTGTGGTTATCCGCCTTATGGAACGCTATCCTGATAGCGCGGACCAACGCTGGCTTTTTTCCCAAGCCCCGGGCTTGATGAGTTTCGATCTTCAATTCCTTAAAGAAAAGAAACTGTCGGGCGCAGGCAAACCCCCAAAGGGGCTATTGGAAACGACCCTCACCCGCGCCCTCAACGAACGCCTCTCTCTGCCTTTCGAGATCGACACCCGATCCCATAAGGATTCAGTAGAAATCAACGTTCAACTCACCGGCGGCGTCCTACATATTTTGGCCAATAAAAAACGCCTCTACAGTTCAACGACATATATTTTGATTCTCTGGATGGTCGGCGCATCGCTGGTTCTCTTTGCCATCGCCTTCGTCTTCATGCGCAATCAGGTGCGACCGATCCGCCGCCTGGCAGAAGCCGCCGACGCCTTCGGCAAGGGACAAGACATCCTGAGTTTCAAGCCCGGCGGGGCATCGGAAGTGCGCCTGGCTGCCGCAGCCTTCAAACTCATGCGAGCCCGCATCCTGCGCCAGATCAGCCAGCGCACGGAAATGCTGGCTGGCGTTTCCCATGATTTGGGCACCGTCCTGACCCGAATGAAACTTGAAATCGCCATGCTGCCGGACACAACGGAATCCCGATCACTTTCAGACGATGTCGCTGAAATGGAAAAAATGATCGAGGGCTATCTCGCCTTTACCAAGGGAGAAGGCACCGAACAGCCTAAGGAGGTCGACCTCGATACCATTCTGGCCGATACCATCGCTCCCTTTCGCCGCAAAAATGGACAGATCGAATTTATATGCGCAACCGGCACGACAATGTCCTTGCGGATCGACAATTTCCGGCGCTGCATCAGCAACCTCATCGCCAATGCGATGCGATACGCCGACAAGATTAAGATCACGGCAAAGCGCCGCAACGACACAGTCGAGATTTTGATTGAGGATGACGGCCCCGGCATTCCTGAAAATATCCGTGAAGACGTCTTTAAGCCCTTTTTTCGTGGCGATCCCTCACGAAATCTGGATCAGGGCGGGATAGGGTTAGGACTCAGCATTTCCCGCGACATCATTCACGGCCATGGCGGCAACATCCATCTCGACCAATCGGAAATGGGTGGATTGAAGGTTCTCATCACCCTGCCCGTCTGAGAATGGGGACTAGACGAGAAAAAGGGCCGCCCCCGAAGGAACAGCCCTTTTCCGACTTCTAAAAGACGGCGACCGGTCGGCCACCTGCCTTTTACGTTTTGATTAGTTAGGCAGAAGCAGCCGTCGAAGCTTTTTCCTTGGGGAAGAAGCTCTTAACTTCATCAAGGGACTCAGCAACGCGCTTGTTAATCACGCCAACGCTTTTGGTCGAGGACTTGGAAGCCAAATCGCCCAGATCCCAAAGGTTGGAGAGAACGTTCTGATAGGTTGCTTTCATCATTTCCGCGCTCTTGACGGCCTTGTCTTCAACGCTACCGGTAGCCATGTTTTCAGTCGCTGCGGAGGAAAGCTCTTCAACGCTCTTGCGAACCATATCGCCCTGATGCTTGGCAAGTTCCTGAGCACCTTCAAGGGCCATCTGACCGGCGTTGGTGAAGGCATCAAGGTTCTTCTGATGGCATTCCATCAGAGCCTTAACATCAATAGCGGGGGACTTGATCGCCGAAAAAGCCTTGGTGAAATCCTGACCGGAAAAAGCTTTAGTAAAGTCCTGGACGTTAAAAGCTTTGGTAAAGTCCTGACCGGAGAAAAAGAAATTCTGTTTGCTAGCCATTAGTCATCTCCTAAAAATGTGTTTTGTGCCGTGCAGGGGAGCAATTACCTCTCAGAGGGAACTTATATTGCACTGCACAATCTGGCATAATATGACGGATCATTGATCAAGGGTCAAGCGTTTTTTGTGCAGTGCAACAAAATATTTTGCAGCGCACAAGGAGAGCGGGTGCCAGCACCAGCATTGGCGCCGACACAGTCATATAAGTCATTGTAAATAAAGCTGATATCAGCCAGAGAGCTTCTTTGCTCGTGCTTTTGCCGCCTTTACCGCCCTTTCAACCAGGGCTTCCAGCGCCTTATTTTCAAGGAAAATGTCGAGGGCGGCGGCTGTTGTTCCTCCAGGACTTGTTACATTGCAGCGCAACACATCCGGAGGATCTTCGGTCCTGTGCAACATTTCGCCGCCACCGGCGACGGTGGAGCGGGCCAGGCGCATCGCCATTGCCGGTTCAAGCCCCGCCTCAACACCAGCCCGGGCGAGACATTCGGTAAAATAGAACACATAGGCCGGGCCACTGCCCGAAACAGCCGTCACCGCATCAATCAGAGCTTCGTCAGCCACCCAGTCAAAAAATCCCACGGCCTCAAAAAGCGCCGCACAGGCAAGGCGTTGATCCTCGCTGACGGCGGCATTCGCACAGGCGACCGTAACCCCACGGGAAACCGATGCTGGCGTATTGGGCATGGCACGGACCAAGGGCGTCCCCGCACCAAGATCGGATTCGAAGGAGGCCAGTGTTCGCCCGGCAGCAATGGAAACAAAAAGAGGGCTGCCCGCCGTGTCGGCAAAACGACTGTACCGTGGCACAATTTCATCCATCAACTGAGGTTTGACGGCAAAAAAGACGATCTGCGGCTGAAAAGCCGGGGGGATTTCATCAGCAGAGGCAACAATTTTGAGCGACAGACCGGGCGAGAAAGCACCCGCTGCAGGCGGAGCAGGATCAACGATAATGACGTTTTTTTCGGAAAGTCCCTTATCCAGCCACGAGGCGAGCAAAACACCCCCCATCCTTCCGCATCCAACAAGCAGAATCGGAAAGTCAGGAACCTTCACGCCTCTCCAACCGTATCAAGCAGCGCCACTTCGATCGCCTCGTGGGGCTCTTTGCCGCCCCAGATGACGAACTGAAAGGCGGGATAAAAGCGTTCAGCCTCACTGAGCGCAATATCCACCAGATCCTCAAGCTGCTCAACGCTGGCACCGCGCATACCGCGGAGGAGCACAGCATGACGAAAAGCCAACAGCCCCTGGTCGGCCGTAATCGTGAAATGACCGAGCCACAGCCGGTCATTGATCAGGGACAACAAACCATTGACGCCACCGTTCTTCTCTTTCGGCACCTTCATATCGAGAACACAAGAGAACTGCATCGCGCTAATCGCCTCAACCCAGTTGAAATAGAGACGGTAGTCACACCAATTGCCGGAAAATTCGACGACGAGATCACGTTCGCTGGGGCGGTCGAAAGCCCATTCGTTCGAACTGACGATTTCCTCGACGAGATCCAACGGATTCCCCGTGGAATCGCTGGCTTGAACGGAAATCACTGACACGGTTTCACCCCCTTTTCCTGTCCCGGATGGCCGATACACCCCGAAATGTTGGGGTAACAGGACTTGATAACGCTACAGAGAGTAGGTTGCCAGAATGATTCCGCATACGCAACAGAGTTTTGGGGGTCTGATAAATTAATATACCAGATGTTGAAATAGATGCGACAGAGAGGCCTAAAGGCTAGGAAATCCTCGATCTAGTCGCGCTTTTTCTTTCCTTTAGCCGCAGGTTTAGCCTTTACGGCGGCGACGCGCTTTGGGGACGTCTTTTCCAGCCCGTCGAGACGCTTGGCCAGGGTCTCCTGCTCTTGGCGCGCACGCGACGCCATCGCTTTGACCGCCTCAAATTCTTCCCGGGAAACCATATCCAATTTGCTCAGCGCCCGTTCAAGCTGTTTGCGCACCACCGCCTCGACCTCACCGGCAAGGCCGGTCATGGCGGACATCGCCCCGCCAGCCACCCTGGCAACATCATCAAGTATCCGGTTTCGAGTCT
>JABJES010000218.1 GCA_018663165.1 Rhodospirillaceae bacterium | reverse complement strand
GCGGCGGCGGCATGGGTGGCCTCATGTCTTCTCGCGGCACGGCCAATCTTTTGACCCGGACCACGGCCATTATTGCGGCCTGTTTCATGGTCACCAGCCTGCTCTTGTCCTATCTCACCGCCCAGACGGTCAAGCCATCGTCGATTCTCGATGATCCCGATGAACTGCCGCCGATCGAAGGGCCGATTGAAGCTGGCACCGTTCCTCAGGCTTCCGGTGAAATGGATGCTCCAGGCGGCGCTGTGGATCAGCCAAAAGCCGGGGACGAGACCCCCAGCGTCCCCCTTGACCAATAAGGGACAAAATAAATCACAAGAGGCGGCCTTCCAGCCGCCTTTTTTTCTTGTGTCAATTTCTTGTGGTAATAACGGTTTGTTGAGATAGATTAGGCTTCCATGACGCGGTTCATTTTTATCACCGGTGGCGTGGTCTCCTCTCTTGGAAAGGGGCTATCCTCAGCAGCTCTTGGCGCGGCGCTTCAGGCCCGTGGCTATAAGGTGCGCTTGCGCAAGCTTGATCCCTATCTCAACGTCGATCCCGGCACCATGAGCCCGACTCAGCACGGTGAGGTTTATGTCACTGATGATGGTGCCGAGACTGATCTCGATCTGGGCCATTACGAACGCTATACCGGCGTCGCCTCCCGCCAGAGTGATAACGTCACCACCGGGCGCATCTATTCAGATGTTATTACCAAGGAACGCCGGGGCGATTATCTCGGGGCGACGATCCAGGTCATTCCCCATGTCACCGACGCGATCAAACAGTTCGTGCTTTCCAATATTGAAGACGAGGATTTCATTCTCTGCGAGATCGGCGGCACCGTGGGCGATATCGAAAGCCTGCCGTTTTTGGAAGCCATCCGCCAGTTGCGTAATGAACTGGGTGTTGATCGCTCATTGTTCGTTCATCTCACCCTGCTGCCTTATATCAAGACCGCCGGTGAGTTAAAGACCAAGCCGACCCAGCATTCGGTCAAGGAGCTGCTCTCGGTGGGGATTCAGCCTGACATTCTGCTTTGCCGCTGTGACCGGGATATTTCCGATGATGCGCGGCGAAAAATCGGCCTGTTTTGCAACATTGCCACCGAAGATGTCATTGCCGCTTTGGATGTGGATACCATCTATCAGGTGCCGATCAGTTATCACGAACAGGGTTTTGATACCCGGGTCTGCGTCCATTTTGGCCTTGATACCCAGACCTCTCCCGATCTCTCCCGCTGGCAGGAGATCGTCCATCGCATCCGCGAGCCTGAGGGCGAGGTGACTATCGCTGTGGTCGGCAAATACACAGACCTTATTGATTCTTACAAGTCCCTGGCCGAGGCGCTGACCCATGGCGGCATCGCCAGTAATGTGCGGGTCAATATGAACTGGATCGCTTCGGAAATATTCGAGCAGGAAGACGCAGTGCAGCACCTCGATGGGGTCGATGGCATTCTCGTCCCCGGTGGTTTTGGCGAGCGCGGGGCCGAAGGCAAGATCGAGGCGGCGCGCTTTGCCCGTCAGCGCAAGGTGCCCTATTTCGGCATTTGTTTCGGCATGCAGATGGCGGTGGTTGAAGCGGCGCGCAATCTCGCCGGGCTTGATAGCGCCGGGTCGACCGAATTTGGTCCCAGTGACGATCCGGTGGTTGGCTTGATGACCGAGTGGGCAAAGGGTGAAGACATTGAAAAACGCCGCGCCGATGGCGATCTCGGCGGCTCCATGCGGCTTGGCGCCTATGAGTGCAAGCTCAAATCCGGCAGCCGGGTGGCTGATATTTATGGCGCGGCGGAAATATCCGAGCGCCACCGCCACCGCTATGAGGTCAACATCGACTATAAGGAAAAGCTGGAGGCTGCCGGTCTCGTCTTTTCCGGCATGTCGCCGGATGGTATCCTGCCGGAAATTGTCGAGATACCCGACCACCCGTGGTTTATCGGCGTTCAGTTCCATCCTGAACTGAAATCAAAACCGTTTGAGCCCCACCCGTTGTTTACATCGTTCATCGCTGCGGCGATCGACCAGTCGCGGCTGGTCTAGGCTCAAGGAAAAGGGACAAATCATGGCCGATCCCCGTCACCTTTCTATCGGTTCGCTGACCGTCGGCAACGATCTGCCGCTTTTTCTCATCGCCGGACCTTGCGTTCTTGAATCCCGCGCCCATGGGCAGGAAATGGCTGCGGCGCTGGTTGAGATTACCGGCAAGCTCGGCTTGCCACTGATTTTCAAAAGCTCTTACGACAAGGCCAATCGCACCAGTCTTAAAGGCGTGCGCGGTGTTGGCATGAGCGAGGGTTTGGCGATCCTTAGCGATATTGCCGGGAAACACAATGTGCCGGTCTTGACCGACGTCCATGAGCCCGAGCATTGCGCGCCGGTGGCGCAAGCCGTCGATGTGTTGCAAATC
>JABJES010000169.1 GCA_018663165.1 Rhodospirillaceae bacterium | reverse complement strand
CTGCGGCTGCGGCTGCGGCTACGTCCGAGTCTGTGGCTGAGCCTGTCGAGGCGTCCGAGTCTGGGCTAGAGGCGCAACTGGCTGAAGAGTCTTCGCCCGAGCTGGCGGAAAAACAAAAAGCCAAGAAGAAAAAGAAGCTTCCCGGGATCACTGAAGAAGAAGAGCCCGAGGCGGCGCCTGCGGTCGTGGCTGAAAATGTGGCTGGGTCCGATGGAAGTCTGGCTGAGGTTAAAGTCACTGTTTTTAACGACCTGTTGGAAGCTGTTGATCTGGGAGAGATCGGCGCCTTGAAGCCTGAGCAGGTACGCGAAGAAATCAAGGATATCGTCGGCGAGATCATCAGCATGCGCGGACTGGTGCTCAGCATTCAGGAACAGCAGCGGGTTATTTCCGACATCTGCGATGACATCCTCGGGCTTGGGCCTCTGGAGCCGCTTCTTGCGCGCGATGATATCGCCGACATCATGGTCAACGGCTATGACAAGGTGTATATCGAAACCGAAGGCAAGATCGAGCTGACCGACGTCAAGTTCCGCGATAACGCTCAATTGATGAATATCTGCCAGCGCATCGTTACGGCCGTTGGTCGTCGTGTCGATGAAGCCAGCCCGATTTGCGATGCCCGTCTGATGGACGGTTCGCGCGTTAATGTTATTGCCCCGCCGCTGGCAATTGATGGCGCCGCGTTGACGATTCGTAAATTCAAACAGGAAAAAATGACTCTTGATGACCTGGAAAGTTTCGGCAGTATTTCCGCTGCCGGTTCCCAGGTTCTGCAAATCGCCGCCACATGCCGTTGCAACATTCTTATTTCCGGCGGCACCGGCTCTGGCAAGACGACGCTTCTCAATTGCATGACCCGTTATATCGATTCCGGTGAGCGGGTAATTACCTGCGAGGATGCGGCGGAACTGCAACTGCAACAGCCCCATGTCGTCCGCCTTGAAACCCGGCCGCCTAACCTTGAAGGAAAGGGCGAGGTCAATATGCGTGACCTGGTCAAAAACTGTCTGCGTATGCGGCCTGAACGAATTATCGTCGGTGAGGTGCGTGGCCCCGAGGCCTTTGATCTCCTCCAGGCGATGAATACCGGCCATGATGGTTCCATGGGCACCGTTCACGCCAATAACCCTCGTGAGGCTCTGGGGCGCATCGAGAATATGATTGCCATGGGCGGGTTTACCCTGCCTGCCAGGGCGGTGCGCGAACAGATATCTTCGGCGGTTAACCTCATCATTCAGGCCCAGCGCTTGCGTGATGGTTCGCGTAAAATTACTCATGTCACGGAAGTGCTCGGCATGGAAGGCGATGTGGTGACCTTGCAGGATTTATTTCTTTTCGAGTTTCAGGGTGAGGATGAAAACGGCAAGATCATCGGCCAACATAAGCCGACGGGCATGCGTCCGGCTTTCTGGGACCGGGCTCGTTATTACGGCCTTGAACGGAAGCTCGCCGAAGCCCTGAATATGTCCTCCGGGGGCGAGTAAGAATATGCCTGCTATTTCAGGCCTGACCCTGATCTTCGTCTTTGGCGGCGCTCTGACGGTGTTGTTTCTGGCCCTGGTTTCAATCTTCGTTTACGTCGTTCTGCGCCCACGGCTTCGTCTGCAAAAGCGGATGGCGGCAATTGGGGTCGTGCCGGACGGCAAGGGGGTACAGGTTGCCGGTCGAGCCGATAGCCGCCGCCAGAAAAGAATCCAGGACAAGGTTAAGTCGCTGGCCGATAAAAAAACCAAAAAAGGTGGAATAGGCAAGATCAAGACCGACCTTCTTCAGGCCGGTGTTAATATCGATATGGTTTATTATTTTATAGGCAGCTTCGTCATCGGCGTTGGCTTTACCGCGCTTTACATATTTATCGGCCTGCCGCCGATCGGCGCATTTCCGGCATTTCTGTTTGGTCTTCTCGGGCTGCCGAAGCTGGTCCTGAAATATTTGGCCAAGCGGCGGCAAAAGGATTTTACGTCACATTTTGCCGAGGCCATTGATGTCATCGTTCGTGGCATTCGTTCCGGCCTGCCGGTTTCCGAATGTCTGAACATCATTGCCCGGGAATTTCCCGGTCCGTTGGGTGAGGAATTCAATTACATCATTGAGGGGCAAAACCTTGGTTTGTCGCTTGATGATATTATGGATCGCGGGCTTGAGCGCATTCCGACGACTGAATTCAAGTTTTTTGCGATCGTTCTGCAAATTCAAAAACAGACCGGCGGTAATCTCGCCGATACGCTGGAAAATCTGTCTAACGTTCTTCGTGAGCGAAAGAAAATGAAAGACAAGGTGCAGGCACTTTCAAGTGAGGCTAAATCCTCAGCGATGATTATCGCCTCATTGCCGTTTTTTGTTGCCGGTATGCTGGCGATCATCAATCCAACATATATTGGTTATCTACTTTTTGATCCGATTGGCCATTGGCTGATGGGGATCGGCGCCTTCTGGATGCTGACCGGGATTACTGTCATGAGTAAAATGATCAACTTTGATTTTTAGGGCCGCTAGGTATGAATTTTGATGCTGCAAATATGATTGTCTGGCTTGCCTCTTTGGCGGGGTTTCTTTCCGTGGTCGCCATTGGTATTCCGTTCATGCAGAAGGATCAGCGTGCTTCGCGTCTGAAGGCTCTTAACAAGCAGCGTGAAGAGTTGGGCCGTCGTCAGATGGACTCTCTTGCCACCCAGTCTTCTGCTCGCCGTCATCAGAAGAAGCCGGGCCGCACTGAGCTGTTTAAGAAGATTCTCAAGCTACTGAGGCTTGAGGATATGCTGACGTCAGAATCTCTGAAGACAACTATTAATCAGGCGGGATTTCGCGGACAGTCCGTTTTAGTGAGTTATGTTATTGCGCGGATCGCTGGCACTGCCCTTGCTGGTATCGGGGCATTTTTTGTCGTTACTTTTTGGGAGGACTTCCCCTATCCATTTTATGTGCGGATTGGAATTATAGCTCTCTCCGCTGTCGTTGGTTTTTACCTGCCCAAGATAATCATCAGCAACTTTGCCCAGAAGCGGCAGCAGGAAATGAACAGGGCCTTTCCAGATACCCTTGATCTGCTTGTGATTTGCGTTGAATCCGGACTTGGGATCGAAGCTGCCTTTGACAAGGTGACAGAGGAAATTGCGGAGGATTCCCCCATTTTGGCACAGGAGTTCGGGCTGACCACGGCTGAGCTCGCTTATCTTGGTGATCGCCATAAGGCGTATGAAAATTTTGCAAAACGTACGGGTCTGGCGGCAGCCAAGTCATTATCGACGACTCTTATCCAGTCGGAAAAATACGGCACGCCAATCGGCCAGGCACTCAAGATTCTCTCACAGGAGCGACGCGACGAGCGTATGTCTCTGGCGGAAAAAAAGGGTGCCGCGCTTCCTGCCAAGCTGACAGTGCCGATGATCGTATTTTTTCTGCCGGTTCTTTTTGAGGTGGTGCTCGGTCCGGCGATTATTCAGATCATCAGAATGGACTAGAGCCCCGTCGGGAAGGCTATTTCTCTTCGTGGTAATCTTCTTCGGCGTTGACGTTCCAGACGTTTTCTTTGTCGGCATTGCCGGCAAGAATATTGTCAATTGCGATCATCGCTGTCAGCATGGAATGATCCTGGTTGTTGTATCTGTGCTGTCCGTTCCGGCCGAGGGCGAAAAAATTTTCAAAGCCTGATAAATACGCCTGAACCTCTCCGATCTGCTTGTAGCTGCCGAAATAAGCGGGATAGGCTTTTTTCTGACGAATCACAACGCCATCCCGTACATCCTGGGGGACAAGAAATCCGAGCTTTTCCATCTCTCCGATGGCGAACGCAATAATATCTTTGTCCGCGTCATTCCACATCTTGTCGGTCTCATTGAGAAAGTATTCAAGCCCGATCCAGATGGCACCGGGATCTGAAACCAGATATGGGCTCCAATTATTGAAAACCTGTAGCCGCCCGACTTCGACATCTGGCTCTTGTATATAGATCCAGTTATCGGGGAGTTTTTCTTTCAACTGGTCGGCCGATATACCGCCGCGCAGGGAAAGGTGGTCAAGCAGAAGGCCGACGGTTAGAAAATCACGATAGGGCAGGCCGTCGGCAACCTCGCGCACATTGGAAGGTGGGCTCGGCGTCATGCCGGCGATAAGATCTTTTATTGGCATGGTGGAAAAGAACCACTCGGCCTCAATGCGTGTGGTCTCGCCGCTATCGTCTGCGACTTGCACGGCAATGATCCTGTTTCCAGCGGTTTCGACGGCGACAACACTTTTGTTGATCTCAACCTCTCCGCCTTTTTCGCGGATAATTTCGCTTACCCTTTCCCACATATGTCCGGGGCCGTATTTGGGATAGAGGAAACGCTCGATAAGACTCGTTTCGGTTGATTTCTGGGCGTAGGAAGAATCAATTCCGGCGACCATTTTTTTCAAGGCGTGTTTCAACAGGCCGCTGATCGAAACGCCTTTGATCCTTTGTGCGCCCCAATCGGCGGGAATCTCAGTGCAGGGTACGCCCCAAACCTTATGGGTATAGTCCCTGAAAAAAGAACCATAGAGATAACGCCCAAAGCGGTTGATGACGAATTGTTCCAGGGTTTTTTCGGGACGCAGTGGAAACAGCCGGGCGCGGATATAGCTCAGGCCGGCCAACGCAGTATTGAAAAAACCGAGATTTGAGATGGTGGTGAAATTGAAGGAGAGAGGGTAATCGAACAGTTTGCCGCGAAACAGGATGCGGGATACCCGCGAACGCACCAGCATGCAGTTTTCACTGTCATCTGTCCGCGTTGTTGCCGGGTCAACTTTCCGGCTTTGGTTTTGATAGGTAATCTCAACCGGTGTATCGGGGAAAAGTGTCGCCTCTCCGGAATGGATTGGCAGAATCTTCAGCCACCAGTCCATAACCCGATCTGATTTAGAAAAAAAGCGATGGCCGCCGAGATCGATATGGTTGCCCTTGTAATGAAATGTGCGCGATATGCCGCCGACATTATCTCCGGCTTCAAACACGGTGGGCGATATATCGCTGCGCTCAAGAAGTTCATAGGCCGCCGTCAATCCTGCTGGTCCGCCGCCGATGATAATTGCGCGCGGGGATTTTTTTGTCGGCTTGGGGTGGGGTTTAGAAGAGGCGGGCAAGGGCGGCTTCTCCTGCTAGAGCAATATCCAGGCGGGGAAAGAGAATAATCGCTGCGACCGCGATGGCGACCCCGTAAGGAATTCCTTCCGCCGGGCCGGTTGAGGGGCGAAGCCAGGGCAGGCGGCGGAGATATGGCAGCTCTGGCATTTTACGCAAACTCAAAACGATCAAGGCCAGGCCGCCGCCGATCAGAGCCGCAGTTATAAGATAGGTCGCCATGGCCTGCCATCCAATCCAGACGGCAGTGGCGACGAGTAATTTTAAATCGCCGCCGCCGATATAGCCGCCTGCATAAAGAAAGATCAGCGGGACAAGAAGCGCCAGGCCAGCCCCGTATTGTAGGGCGATGTCGCCAAAGCTCCATCCCGCCATCAGGCTGGCGGGCAGAAACAGCACAAAAAGGATAACCGGGATGACATTGGGTATATTGAGAGTGCGGATATCGCTGACCATTCCCCATGCCATGAGAAGAGGAAAGGCGGCGAGAATGCCAAGGTGGAGCAGGGTGAAAAAATATTCGATGATTTATCGCCCCTGTCGAAACCCGGTTTTGTCCGATACGCGCAGATGACCAGAGCGCAGACGATCAGAGCGCAGACGATCAGAGGCGTGAAATGTGAATAGTATGAGATCGGCACGGGGCATAAAAAACCTAGGCATTTCCACGTAATTTTTTAATCAACTCATCGAGTGTCATCGGCACATTTATGACGCCGTCCTGGGACATGGCTTTTTTGATTGTCGTGTGATCGATCATCCACTCGTCGCTGCGCAAGTTGGCAATAACTTCATTGCGAAAGGTTTTATAATGGGTCAGGGCCATGGAATCGTCATTGTAAAAATCAGCCAAAATCGCCAGGGCCAACTGGCCGGGGCCGCCTCCATCATAGCCCCATTCAAAACCTGAAGATGAGAGGTTCAACAGGTCTGTCCTAGGGTCTATCTCTTCCCCATTGGCGGTTACGTTGCAACGGTTATTGATCCGGTGGCCGCGATAAACCTTAATCATCGCGCCGCTCCTTGTTCGCCGTGCCGTAAGGCCCATAGCTTAATCAGGAATGTTGAAACAAAACAGCCACCAGCAACAAATGTCACTGGTGGCTGCCTGTATTTCTCGCTGTTATTTCCTTCGCCAGGAAAATTCCGGCAAATCGGCCAGAATCCGGGGAAGGACAGCAAAAAAAGAACTAGAGTTGGTTCGCAACGTTGTTGAACGTATTCTGCAGACCGCCGCCAACAAGGGCGATAGCCGCAATAATAGCAACAGCGATACCGGCGGCGATAAGGCCGTATTCGATGGCGGTGGCACCAGAGGTGTCCTGCCAAAGGCCGGAAGAGAAACGTTTAAACTGAGACATCATTTGCCTACACTCCATGACTATTTGCGCTTTGCCCCGGAAGCTTAACTCGTCCGAGACTTCCTAAGAGCGACGGTTGATCCTGCCTGAACTAAGATGGCAAGTCAAGACACGGTATAATATATGGATAAGAGAAAGAAAGTGATGAATGTCACAATGGCGTTGAATCAACGAAAATCAAATTGCAGGCCTAATGCAATTTAAAAATGTGAGATTTTTTATTGTAATTATAGGGCTTTTAGCTGTTTCTGCCAGGTCTAGGTCTTAGGAAACGTTAACCGATACTTAAGAAAGATTTACCAGCATTTGTAGCCTGGCATGGTCCTTGATGATGAGGGACTTGTTTTTTCTGCCAACGACACCTTCGCGAGCAAGGTGGCCGATGGCCGAGGCGACGTCGGTGCTTTCGGTGCCGCTCCAACTGGCGATCTCTTCGTGTTTGGGTACATGCTGGATGACCCAGGTGCCGTTGCCTTCCGGGTTGGGCTCGGACATGCGTAAGAGTTCATAATAAACCCGCTGATGCGGGGTGAGCGCACTAAGGGCGGTAACGCGGGAATTCAGATTGCGGATGACGGTGGCAAAACGCTTGAGCAGCATCAGGCCAATTTCCGGGCAATCCAGAATTAATTTACGGAACTTCTTGCGGCTGAGAGCGGCCAGAGTTGTTTTTTCCAGCGCCGTCACCCGGGCCGAGCGCTTGTTGGCATCCATGGCCGAAAGCTCACCAAAACTGCGGCCAGGGCCAATTTCAGCCAGGGCGATTTCCTGGTCATTGGCCATGTGATCGAGAACCTTTACCTTGCCCGTGACGATGAAAAAGATGTCTGAGGATTCGTCGTCCCGGTCGATGATGGTTTCTCCGGCCTGATAAGTGTGCCAGGTGCAGGAGTCTTCAAGCTCGCGGAGTTTTTCCAGCGATGCTTCGGCCAGAATTTCAATTCCGGTCAGGTCTTTTGTGAAGCCCTCGGGCAGATCGTTGTTTGACAAGTGTCGATGCTCCAGCTTGTCAGAAAATGGCTAAATTCGTTTCCATAATCTTAAGCACTCACTATATCGCAAAAGTCGCCTGCGATGCATTATTCTGATGATTATGGGGTAAAATTCTCGTGAGTTTCCAGCGAATGAGGCTGGTTTTCCAAGGCTATTTGTCGCCAGTTTTCTTTTCGGCCATCGCCCAGCGGTTGGGAAAAAGTTCGGCCAGGGTTGCCTGAACCTGATCTGCCGGGTCAAGAAAGCTGATGCCAAGCCGGTCGGCTGAGCGCCATTGAACTTTCGCGCGCAGGCCCTTATAGGGACCGAGCCGGTTGATGACGAGTAAAAGGTCCTCGCTGTCGATCAGATGCATGGCATTCTTGATTTTGGCACCGTTGGCGGACAAATCCTTGATGACACAGTCCTGAGCCTTGCCCTTCTGGCGCACGCTTCCGGAATAGACAGTGCGGAAGCGGGTGTGTTCCCGCTGGGACAGGTCTTCTTGCTGTTCACCTTTTTCGGCCCCACCTTTTTTGGCCGTGTCTTTCGTCATAACAATCTTCCTTATCAGCACCGCCAGTGCGGGCCGTCATTTAATTGGTCTAATGTTGGGCTTTCCCCTGATCAATGTAAAGCCCTGGACTCTACTGCTGGTCTGGAATGTTACGCTTTCGAAACGTCTTGTAATAGGCCATGTTGTTTTTTATCTCCAGGGCACCCAAATCTTTTCTGGCCAAGCCTTCGGCCTTGGTATTATCCCCCTTAATGCCGTAGAGCAGGGCGAGATTCTGGCGGATCTGGGTGTTGCCATAGGATTCCGCCAGGGCTTTTTTCAAGGTGGCGATGGCATCATCGAGTTGGCCCGCCTGGGCCTGGGACATGCCGAAATTATTGAGGATGGCGGGATTGTTCGGAGAGAGCATTAAGGCCGCTTGATAGATATCCGCCGAGCGCCAATACATTTCCTGCATATCATAGGCGATACCCAAGGTGGTCAGGGCCTGCCAATTGTCGGGCATTTTTTCTGTCGCCTTTTTAAGGATGACAACAGCGCTTTTGGCGTTCCCTGTCGCCAGCTCTACCTTGCCAAACTCAAGCAGAAAAATTGCATTCTCCCCATAGCGATCTTTTTCGGGGGAGAGCACTTTTCCCGCTTCATCGGCTTCGCCGAGATGGCGCAGGTTTCTCGAAAGAGCCAGCCGCATCGTCAAATCATCGGGATTGCGCTTCAGGGCGCGTTGGTAAAAGCTCACCGCCGCCTCGTAATCACCGGCGGCCTCTGAATCCTCGGCAATTTTGGCCAGCGTGCTGTCGACCTTCGCATCTGTCTCGACCTGGGTTGTTTCGCAGCCGGAGAGAAGGATGCAAGCGGCAAAAATGCCAGCAAGGATGACAGGGTATTTTTGCGATGATGTCATAACGTCATGGTTTCCTTGTGCTCTGGCCTCTGATAAAGGCCCGGCCGGTTCGCATTTCCCGCATGTCTTAAGGCGGAGACTAGCAATCCCGCAATTTTCACTCAACATCTATAGATGTCGTATCTGCCTGTATCTGCTTGTATCTGTGGGAGGTATGAATAAAAAGGTGATTACGGTCACTGTCTTACGCAAAGATGGGGCATTATATTGTAAAAATGAGTAAAATATTTAACATCTGTTCGCCAAGTCTGGGCTTTGATCCCGGCAGGAGGCCTTCAGGGGGTGCCCCATAGATGCGTATCGACAGAAGAAATAGGGTGAAGATGCTGAAGGATGGATTTAGCACTCCCGGTGTGCCGATGCGCATTGTCGGTGCCCTGTCCCGGCTGAGTGGGCTTTCCGGCGACCGTCGCGGCGTGACAGCGATCATGTTCGCCCTCATGCTGCCCGTGGTTGTCGGCTTTATCGGTATGGGGGTTGAGGTCGGGTACTGGTACACCTCCAAGCGTAATCTACAGGGTGCGGCCGATGCCGGTGCCGTGGCGGGGGTCTATGAAAACCTCAACGGTTCTTCGGCTGCCGTTGCCCAGGCCCAGGCCCTAGCCGAAGCCGGGCGCAACGACTATGACAACACGACCGGGGCCTTTGCCTATAACGACCCTCCGGCGAGTGGCGCCTACACCGGCGACGCCAACGCGGTGCAAGTGGTTCTTTCTGAACCGCGCGATCTCCTTTTTTCCAGCATGTATCATGACGGCGCGGTGACGATCAATGGCTCCGCAACCGCAACATTGGGTGAGGGCAGCGAGGCCTGCCTGTTGGCCCTGTCAAGCACGGCAGCCAAGGCTATTAATGCCAGCGGCTCAACGACGATCGATATGAACGGTTGCAAGGTGGCGTCCAATTCCAGCGCCAGTAATGCAATCAATATGAGTGGCGGCGGGGACCTTAATGCCGATTGCCTGTATACCGTCGGTGGCGTGACGGGCGAGAGCAGCAGCGACTGTACCAAAGAGGGCGCGCCAGCGACCACCGATCCCTATTCAGACCTCACCGTCAGTGACGCCGATATCGGTACCTGCGACTTTTCGGGTCCCGGCAACAGCACCTACTCTCCCGGGTCGGACAGTCCGCCCAATATGCAGCCCGGCACCTATTGCCGCGGGTTGTCGATTGGCGCCGGACTCACCGTGGTCATGGACCCGGGCACCTATTACATTGACGGTGGCGGTTTTTCGGTGGCCGGCGGCGCCAGTGTCAGCGGCACCGGCGTCACCATTATTCTGACCAATAAAAACGGGGGTTCTTACGGTGCTGTTGATATTGCCGGCGGCGCTGTTATAGACCTTGCCGCGCCGACTTCGGGCACCTATTCCGGCATTCTCTTTTTCCAGCATCCAGACGCCCCTTATAGCGCTTCAAGCACGTTTAATTTTAACGGCGGCTCGACCATGGAGCTAACCGGCGTTCTCTATGTGCCCAATAACGCAATCGTTTTTTCCGGTGGCAATACAACCACCGGCAATTGCACCAAGATTGTCGGCCTGACGGTTGATTTCTCCGGTA
The DNA here is from genome assembly GCA_018663165.1 of Rhodospirillaceae bacterium. Classification (GTDB taxonomy): domain Bacteria; phylum Pseudomonadota; class Alphaproteobacteria; order UBA11136; family UBA11136; genus JABJES01. The sequence continues at coordinate 6,692 of JABJES010000169.1, read as the reverse complement.
ATGCCGAGATCAACAACAGTTGCGCCGGCACCGGGGTGCCCAGTATTTATCTTCTCGACAAGGTAACCCTGGTCGAATAGGGGTGACGAGAGAAAGCAACGGCGATGAAAATATCGAGGAAAATATTCAGGAAACTGGGTGGTGGAATACGTCGGCTTGCCACGGAAAATAGCGGAGTCAGCGCGGTTGAATTTGCTCTTCTCACCCCGGTTATTATGATTATGCTTTTGGGCCTGGTGGATTATGGGCTTGCCATGTTTCACAAGATGGAATTGGTCAGCGCCGTGCGCGCCGGGTCTCAATATGCTCTTCTCGACAACACAGATACCCTGGCCGGGACCAACACGGCGTCTATCCAACAGGCGGTGGTTGACGCCGCCAACCTTACGATCACCACCGGTGATGTGACGGTTACCGTCTTTTGCGAATGTGATACGATTGCCATGGTTTCTTGTGCATCTTCTTGCGCCGGTACGACGCGCGGCCTTGCGACGGTTTCGGCGACCTATATCTTTAGCGCCTTGTTCATCCCGAACATCACTATGACCGGCTCAAACACGGTGCGGATAGACTGATGGCGCGGCGGGGCATCCTGAGTTGGCTTAGGAATAGCCGTGGCGCTTCGGCGGTGGAGTTCGCCATTGTCGCGCCGATATTCCTGATCATGATGTTCGGGATTGTCGAGTTCGGTCGCGCCTTCTGGATCAAAAGTACCTTGCAGTTCGCGGTCGAGGAAGCCGGGCGCTATAGTCTCGTCTATACGAGTAAAACAACCGCTGAAATCCAGGCCTATGCCGAGGGGAAATTGCCGGCAAGTCTGAGCGCCGCAACGGTGACGGCGGCGGAGGAAACAACCGGCGCCGACGAATTTATGTCGATCACAGCCACCTTTGAGTTCAATTCGATCGTCCCCTTGTTAAAAATTCCGGTCATCACGCTGCAGGCGAAATCACGGGTGCCGATCGACCTTGATTAAAGAACACGACTTTAAATTTTGGACACAAAAAAGCCGGGGACGTAAATCCCCGGCTTTTGTTATTATGGTCGTTTCTTTTTAACGACGCTCGCCGAACAGGCGCAGCAGCATCAAGAAGAGATTGATGAAGTCGAGATAAAGCGACAGCGCCCCCATCAGTGCCTTTTTGCCAGCGGTCTCGGTGCCGTCAGCGGCAGAATAAATCTGCTTGATCTTCTGGGTGTCATAGGCGGTAAGCCCGGTGAAGATCAGAACGCCGATGACCGAGATGGCAAATTCCATCATCGTTGAGCCGATGAAGATGTTGACGATTGAGGCGATGATGATGCCGATCAATCCCATGAACAGGAACGAGCCCCAGCCCGAGAGATCCTTTTTGGTGGTATAGCCGTAAAGGCTCATGGCGCCGAAGACGCTGGCCGAGATGAAAAATACCCGGGTAATTGAGGCACCGGTAAAGACGATGAAGATCGAGCCAAGCGACAGACCCATGATCCCGGCGAAAGCCCAGAAGGTAATTTGGGCGGTGGAAAAGCGCATGGTCTGAATCTTTGCCGAGAGGAAAAAGACGAAGCCGAGCGGTGCCAGCATTACCACCCATTTCAGGGGTGAGTTAAAGAGGGTGTCGCCGAAGGATGTCAGGCCGACGATCTGGCCGCTATCACCCGTCACCACCGAAGCCATTGCGGTCAGCCAGGCGACGATCCCGGTCAGCGCCAGGCCTGAGGCCATGTAATTGTATACCTGGAGCATGTAGCTGCGCAGACCGGCATCGATCTGCGCGCCGGCGCCAGCAGTGGTGGTTGCGTATTGGTTGTCGGAGCCTAAAGCCATTCTTGTAATCCTTTGTCTTATTAAGTTCTTTGCAAAACGACCCATCTGTCTTTACCAGATGGGAATATGGCATAAATCTGCCAAAAATCAATATTTACAACCTGAGAATGGGGATAAATCAGGTGTCCAGATCGTCTTTCAGCGCCGGATAGCTGCCTTTTTCATCATCTGGCGGGCCCCATGTTTTATTCCGTTGTTCGTTCTGTTGCCCGTTGCGGGGCCGGTTTTCCGGTGTTGCCTCGTCGTCCCCCTGCTGGGGCAGACGGCGGATCAGGATATCACCGTTTTCCAATACTTCCGGGACCGCATAGCGGGGGATGGAGCGCATCAGAAGCGTTAGGGCGCCAAGCAGCCTGTCCATCGCCTCGCCGGTCATGTCCAGGGCTTTTTCCCGTTGGCTGCGCCCGTCTTGGGGGGCGGTTTCTCCGGCCAAAGGCGCGCTCATCGGCGTGGCGAGAGCAAGCACCAGGGCGAAAACTGCCATCTGGATGGGTTTGGATCTGCAAATAGAGGGGTAACGCGCAGCCATGAGGCCTCCGTTAATAAATATCGGGGAAACGAGCCGTATATTCAGTCTGGTGTCGAATCATGTCATTTCTGTGGCGCTTTCCGGCATTTTTCCGGCATTGTTGTGGAAAGGCACCGGATGATTTTCCTCTTGTCGGATTCTCCGTAAACGGCGAAATTTCTCATAACCGGTTATATGGCTATACGGGGGTGTCTGGCCCCTGCTTTTTCTAAATTCGGCAAAGGGAAGAAAACAATGGAATATCGAAATCTGGGCGGCAACGGCCCTAAGGTCAGCCTGATCTGTCTCGGCACCATGACCTGGGGTGAGCAGAACAATGAGGCGCAAGCCTTTGAACAGCTCGATTACGCCCTTGATGCGGGGATCAATTTTATCGATACCGCTGAGCTTTATGCGGTACCGCCGAAGGCCGAAACCCAGGGCAGCACCGAAACCATTATCGGCAACTGGCTGAAGGCCAGGGGCAACCGGGACAAGGTGGTTCTCGCCTCCAAGGTCACCGGGCGCTCGGGGATGACATGGTTTCGGGGTGGCGATACACGGTTGACCCGCGAGCAGATCGAGGCGGCATTGGACGAAAGCCTGAAACGCCTCAACACAGATTATGTGGATCTCTATCAGCTCCATTGGCCCGACCGGAAAGCCAATTATTTCGGCCAGCTCGGCTATGTCCATGACGAAGAAGAGATCGCACCTCTGGAAGATCAGTTGCAGGTTCTTGATGATCTGGTAAAGGCCGGGAAGGTTCGTCATATCGGCCTTTCAAACGAGACCCCCTGGGGGGCGATGAAATTTATCGCCCTGGCCGAGGCGCGCGGCTGGCCGCGTATGGTCTCGATCCAGAACCCCTATAGTCTGCTTAATCGCAGTTTTGAGGTTGGGCTGGCCGAGGTGGCGATTCGCGAGGATTGCGGCCTGCTTGCTTATTCGCCGCTCGGTTTTGGGGTTCTCGCGGGCAAATATCTCGACGGGGCGACGCCCAAAGGTGCGCGGCTGACGCTGTTTGGCGATATTTTCACCCGCTATACAAATGATCGCGCCCGTGCTGCAACAAAGGCCTATGTCGCCATTGCCCGTGACCATGGTCTTGATCCGGCGCAGATGGCGCTGGCTTATGTAAATTCGCGTCCTTTTTTGACCAGTAATATTATCGGCGCAACAAATATGGACCAGCTCAAGGCCAATATTGCCAGCTTTGAGATCACCCTTTCCGATGAGGTGATCGAGGCGATTGAGGCGGTCCATCGACAAAACCCCGACCCCAGCCCCTAAGCGGCGGCGAAGGGCAGGGGCGCGCCATGATCCGGCTTTTTATCGGCCTTGAGCTCTCGCAAACAGTGTGCGACCGGCTGGCCTCTCTTTGCAGTGGACTTCCCGGCGCTAAATGGGTGGCTCTTGAAAACCTGCACCTTTCCCTGCGCTTTATCGGTGACATTGACGAGGGGGCGGCCCAGGACCTCGACGACGCCCTGATCCGGGTTGAGGGGACTTCTTTTGATCTGGCTTTGAAAGGCCTCGGCACCTTTGGTCCCCAGCGTCATCCCCGGATGCTATGGGCGGGGGTCGTCGAAAATGCCGGGCTGGACGATCTTCAGGGCCGGGTTGAGGCAATGGTGCAAAGGATCGGGTTTCCCCCCGAACACCGTCGGTTCACCCCCCATGTGACCCTTGCCCGGTTCAAGCATGCCTTACCCAAGGGGCTTGGCCCCTATCTGGCGGGAAACAGTCTTTTTGAGACAGGGCCTTTTACGGTCAGTGAGTTTTGTCTGTTTTCGAGTTTTTTGCGCCCCCAGGGGCCGATCTATCGGGTTGAGGCGCGGTACCCTCTGGGGGCTTAAGAGCTGGCTGAGGGCTTAAGGGGTGAAAACTTTTAAGGCGTCAGCGGCTACCAGCGCATGGCGGTTTTCATTTCCCCCTTCTTATCCTGAAGTTGCGAGAACAGCACCCATTTATCTTCCTGCATGAATCGCGGCGCAAGGAATTGATAGGTCTTGCGCAACAACTCTTCAGTTTGAAGAGAGCGTGAAGCATTCTGTGCTTTCCACAGTTTGAACATCTCGTCCCAGACTATAAGGCGGCAGTAAAGGTCATCCCGGACCTGATGAATATATTTGGTCTGGGCACCGATGTTGCGCAGGACGGCGATAATCTCGCCGGTCTGGGCATCAATCTGGTCAAACAATGCCTGGTATTCATTTTTCGCGATGATGATGAGCTGGGTGATCGGTTGTAGATACTCAAGCACGCCTTTTTCATTGCTGTAAACTTTTCCCAGTTCCCTGATCTTGCTTACCATCATTATGACGCCTTCAAAACGAGTGCGCAGGGCCTCGATATGGGCCAACTCTTCGGCCAGGGTGCCGATAAGATTAACCACCTCTTCCTTGTTGTCGCGACCCAGGCCCATTTTCTCCGCCGCTTCTTCAAAAGCCTCGTTGATCTTGGTCTTGATCTCTTCGTTTTCGACAAGCTGCATCAAGTCTTCGGGGCTGGAAGCCTTCATCTCATCGCCAGTCATCCAGGTGACAAGCTGCAGGGTGATGCGCTGATAGGCAATATTACGGTCACGGTCGGAAACTTCCCAGGATGCTTCGCCGGTCAGGACTTCGAGGGGGATCGCATCGCCGACGCGCAGCACCTTGATGAATTTCAGGCTCTCGTCAACCATGTCCAGCATGCTTGCGTCGGGCGAGTCCTCTTCCATCCCGAATTCCCGCTTGATGCCCTTGAATGGCAGGAGGACCTCGGGGTGGTCTTTGCCTTCGTCTTCGGCCATCTTGACGACAAAAACCGCCACGCCGTCGCTGGCCTTGCGGAAATAGCCTTCTTTCATCTTTTCGAAGAAAGGGTGGTCGAACTTGATCACCTCATCTTTGGAACCGGCGTTGGATTCCTCGCTCATCTCTGCTCATTCTCCGCGCTCTTGATCGAGAGGGCAATTCCTCTCCGGCTAAGTGGTTTTATGACTATATATTAAAAAAAGACTGAATCACGCGGGTTTTCCACCAGTTTCCAAAAAGGCTTAAAAAAAGCCCTATGTGCCGAACCGGGTGAGAATTCCCTCGACCCCTCCGACATAACCGCTGCCGAACAGCCGCACATGGACGAGCAGGGGATAGAGATTGTAGATATCCCGTCTTTCCTCGAAAAAACCCGGCGCGATCGGGCGAATTTCCTGGTAACGGCGGAAAAAGGCCTCGCCGAAGGTGGAAAACAGGGTGGAAAAGGCGAGCTCAATCTCTGGGTCGGCGTAATAAATGGCGGGATCGACAAAGCCGGCGATGCGCCCTTTCCGCGCCAGGACATTGCCACCCCACATATCGCCGTGAATGAGCGCTGGTTCAGCCACCTCCCCGATCCACTCTTTAATACGGGCGGCAAAGCGCTCCAGGCGATCCATCACCGGACCGGGCAGGCGGCCTGCCGCCATCGCCTGGTGGCCCATATAAAGGAGGCGGTGGTCACGAAAAAATTCCGGCCAGCAATCACTGGGGGGGTTGGGCTGGGCCAGACCGCCGATCAGGGTGTCCTTCTCAAGGCCGAATTGGGGGGCTGTGACGCCATGCAGATCGGCCAGAAGTTCAGCCGCGTGTTCCTGGGCCGCCTCATTTATCTCATCCCCGCCTTCAATGTATTCCATCAGCAGCAGGCTGTCGGCGGCATGAAGGATTGTCGGGACGGGAAGGCGGCTGCGCTCTTTCAGGGTTTCCAGCATCCAGCCTTCCAGCGCCAGGCCGCCATCCGGGTCGCTGCTTTCATTCCCGATCTTGGCGACAAGGCGTTCGCCGCTGGAAAGGTCGATACGGTAAACCTCGCCGACGCATCCCCCGCCGAGGGGAGTAGCGTTGGCGACCGTCTCCCCGATGATATTTTCTATGGCGCATAAAAATTGTGGCTTGGCGGCACCCACCATCGTTCCGGCCTAAAGATGGTCGCGGTGGATGGTCTCAATCAGGCCGCGTGAAGCGGCTTCGATCATCTCGAGAACCCGCTCGAAACCGTCATCGCCGCCGTAATAGGGGTCGGGCACGTCGCGCAATTTCATATGCGGCGCGAAATCCATGAACAGGCATGCCCTGGCAGGGTCAAGATCGGCCTTGAGCCGCTTGCCCCGGTCGAGAATTTCACGCAGATGTGAGCCGTCCATGGCGAGCAGATAGTCAAAGCGCTCATAATCTATCGCCAGAAGCCGCCGGGCGCGCAGGCCGCTCATATCAAAGCCGTGGCTCTCGGCGGTCTCCCGGGAGCGGCTATCGGCTGGTTCGCCTTCATGAAAATCGGTGATGCCACAGGAATCCGCCTCAATCGCATGGCTGAGATTTTGGCTTTCCACCATATGGCGGAAGACGGCTT
>JABJES010000186.1 GCA_018663165.1 Rhodospirillaceae bacterium | reverse complement strand
TGGATGGCGGGGATGCTCTATTTGCCGCGGCTGTTCGTTTATCATTGTGACGTTGAGCCGGGCTCGCAAAGCTCGGAAATGCTGAAGGTTATGGAGCGCCGTTTGCTGCGTTTTATTATGAACCCGGCGATGATTGTCGTGGTCGTTCTTGGCGCCGTGCTGCTCTACATCACCGGCCTGTGGCAGTCTGATGCGATTTGGCTCAAAACTAAATATTTTATGGTCATTGTTCTGCTCGCCACCCATGGGTTTTTAGCCCGTTGTCGCCGGGATTTCGCTGCTGACGCCAATACCCGTTCGGCCAGGTTTTACCGGATTCTTAATGAAGTCCCGACTGTGGCGATGATGACCATCGTCATCATGGTGATGGTAAAACCTTTTTGAGGAAGTGAGCGGGTCGAACCGGGGGGCGATTCTTCGTTTGACTTGCTAAGCTGAACCCGCTTACTTATATCTATTCAATCTCTACGTGAGGGTGTTCCGCCCTCTTTTCCCGGACGATATATCTTCTTTTACAGTTTTTGCGGCCGTTTCCGGGTGTCGTTTGCCTCCTCAACATCTCCCCAAATCCGGCCTTAAAAGCCCCCTCCTTTTTTCTTTTCCTATTCACCCAGAAACCCCCTGATCCATCATGCAACTCCAAGATTTAAAATTAAAAACCCCGGCGGACCTTTTGGCTCTTGCCGAAGAACTTGAAATTGAAAATGCGGGCACCTTGCGCAAGCAGGATATGATGTTCGCTATTCTCAAACAGCTGGCCGAGAACGGCACTGCAATATACGGCGACGGTGTTCTTGAAACGCTGCAGGATGGCTTCGGCTTTCTGCGCGCGCCTGAATCGAATTACCTGCCTGGCCCTGATGATATTTATGTTTCGCCCAACCAGATCCGCAGGTTCGGCCTGCGCACCGGTGATACGGTTGATGGCGAGATCCGCGCGCCGAAAGAAGGCGAGCGCTATTTTGCCCTGGTCAAGGTCAACAAGATTAATTTCGAAGAACCGCAAAATGTTAAGCATCGGATCAATTTTGACAATCTGACGCCGCTCTACCCGGATGAGCATCTGAAGATGGAAATTGAGAATCCAGAAAGCAAGGATTACACCACCCGGGTCCTCGACCTCATTACGCCCATGGGCAAGGGCCAGCGCGCATTGATTGTGGCGCCGCCCAGGGTTGGCAAGACGATGATGCTGCAGAATATCGCTCATGCGATTACCGCCAATCATCCAGAAGTGTATCTGATCGTTCTTCTGATCGACGAACGTCCTGAAGAAGTGACCGATATGGCGCGCTCGGTTAAGGGCGAGGTTGTCAGCTCAACCTTTGACGAGCCTGCTGTGCGTCACGTCCAGGTGGCTGAAATGGTGATCTCAAAGGCTAAAAGGCTGGTTGAGCACAAGCGCGACGTGGTGATCCTGCTCGATTCCATTACCCGTCTGGCGCGGGCTTATAACACCGTCATTCCGAGCTCCGGCAAGGTGCTGACCGGTGGTGTTGATTCAAATGCTTTGCAACGGCCGAAAAGGTTCTTCGGTGCGGCGCGTAATATCGAAGAAGGTGGTTCCCTGACGATCATCGGCACGGCGCTCATCGATACTGGCTCGCGGATGGATGAGGTGATCTTTGAGGAATTCAAGGGCACCGGCAATGCCGAGATCGTGCTTGATCGCAAGATTGCCGACAAGCGTGTTTTCCCGGCCATCGACGTTACCAAATCCGGCACCCGCAAGGAAGAGCTCCTGGTCGACAAGCCAACCCTGGGCAAAATGTGGGTCCTGCGCCGGATTCTCATGCCCATGGGCACCGTCGACGCGATCGAGTTTCTCAATTCAAAACTCAAGGAATCGAAGAACAACGACGATTTCTTCGATTCAATGAACACCTAAAACTCAAAGCCGGTGCTGCTCCAGATCGAGCAGTCCGGCCTTTGTTTCCAGCCCCTCACCGCCGGAATAACCACCCAGTGTACCGTCTGACGCCACCACCCGGTGACAGGGAATAAGGATCGGCAGCGGGTTCTGGCCGCAGCCCATGCCGACGGCGCGGGGTGCGCTTTTGATGGCCCGGGCGACATCGCCATAACGCCGGGTTTCGCCGTAAGGGATGGCGCTCAGGTTCTCCCACACCTTTTTTTGAAAAGCCGTGCCCGTCGGGTTTAGAGGCAGGTCAAAGCTTTGCCGTTTGCCGGCAAAATAGTCTTGTAGCTGATGGATTGCCTGAGCCAGCAGAGGGGTTGGCGCGCTCGTTCCCTCGTTGTTTTTCCCCCAGGCCAGTGAAGTCAATGCGCCGTTTTCCTCGCTTAAAACCAGCGAGCCAAATGGTGTTTCGACCTGTGCCGTTTTCATTTCTTGTCCCCTAAATTATCGTGTTCAGGGCCACACGCAGGGTTTCAGGCG
>JABJES010000149.1 GCA_018663165.1 Rhodospirillaceae bacterium | reverse complement strand
CCGAGGTAAGTGTGTAGAGAGGATAGCCGTCCGAGCGGATCAGCACCGGGTCGGAAAGATTGACCGGCTCGAAATGAAGATCGCCATGGACGAGATCGTTCCAGGCCAAAGCTTCCTCACCAAGACGGAACCGCCAGTGGGGTTTGCGCCCCGCCGCTTCCATTTCAGATATTTCCGATGCGCTTAGATCCAGAGCCGCGCGGTCATAAATCGGCGGCTTGCCACGGGTGAGCAGACTCTTGCGTTTAAGCGACAGTTCCTCAGGCGTCTCAAAACAGGGATAGAGGCGGCTCTTTTCCTTCAGATCATCAATTGCAACCCGGTAAGCCTCAAGACGATCGGACTGGCGTATCTTTTCGTCCCAATCAAGGCCCAGCCAAGCCATGTCTTCCTCGATCGCCACTGCAAAAGTATCCGAGGAACGCTCACGGTCGGTGTCATCAAGACGAAGAAGAAACTGCCCCCCCGTGTGGCGAGCGAACAGCCAGTTGACCAGAGCCGTGCGCACATTACCCACATGAAGATAGCCCGTCGGCGAGGGTGCGAAGCGAACCTTGACGCGATCACTCTTGCTCATGACGGGCCCCTGAAGTGATTGGTGATGGGATAGCGACGGTCCCGCCCAAAGGCGCGACGACTAACCCGGACGCCGGGAGGCGCCTGGCGACGTTTGTACTCTGCCCCCTGGACCATGCGCCAGACCTTTTTGACGACGGCCTCGTCATGGCCGCCTTCGATAATTTTCTGGAGGCTCATATCCTCCTCGATAAGACTTTTGAGAATATCATCAAGCTCATCATAAGGCGGCAGGCTATCCTGATCGGTCTGATTGGGCTTAAGCTCGGCCGAGGGCGGACGAGTTAGAACATGCTCAGGGATAACCACTCCCCCCCCTGGTCCACCGGGCCCCAGCCCCCCCTCAGAGCGGTGTTCGTTGCGCCAGCGGGAAAGGGCATAAACATCTGTTTTATACACGTCTTTAAGAACTGAAAAACCGCCACACATATCCCCGTAAAGGGTGGCGTAACCAACCGACATTTCCGACTTGTTGCCGGTGGACAGCACCATGAAACCAAACTTGTTGGACAAGGCCATCAAAGTGATGCCCCGTGATCGGGCCTGAATATTCTCTTCAGTGGTGTCATGGGCGTGTTCGACAAAGATTTCCTTTGTCATATCATCAAAGGCCGCCATCGCCGGTTGAATGGAAATCGTATCAAGACGGACCCCAAGCCCCGTCGCCACCGCCGCCGCATCGTCAAGGCTGGAACGGGACGTATAGGGAGACGGCATCATCACACAGTGAACCCGATCAGCGCCCAAGGCATCGACGGCGATCACCGCCGAAAGGGCTGAATCAATGCCCCCTGAAAGGCCGATCAAAATCCCCAGAAAGCCGTTCTTGGCGACGTAATCCCGCAATCCCAGCACCAGAGCGCTATAGACGGCGTTAAATTCGCTCAGATCCGCAGCCATTTCACAGGCGTCACAATCCCACCCGGTTTCCCCGCGTCGCCAGTTTGTCAGGAAAAGACGCTCACCAAACGAAATTGTCTGGCCCCGCAAGGCTCCATCGGGTCCGAGGATGAAAGACGCGCCATCAAAAACCAGCTCGTCCTGGCCCCCTGTCTGATTGATATAAACCAACGGCAGACCGGTTTCATCGACACGCATTTCGGCCAGATGGCGGCGGGTTTCCCTCTTTCCCGCCTCAAAAGGCGAGGCGTTGAGAACAATCAGTATTTCCGCCCCAGCCGCCCCAAGATCCTCCGCCACTGTGGGTTCCCACATGTCTTCGCAGATCATGATGCCAAGACGCAGGCCCCGGAACTCAATCGGGCCGGAAAGCACACCGGGGGTGAAAACCCGCATCTCGTCAAAGACGCCGTAATTGGGAAGCTCGTGCTTGAAACAATGGGCAGCGACCTTTCCGCCATCAAGAAGCAGCGCCGCGTTATAGAGGCCCTCTTCAACCCGTAGAGGTGCGCCAACCAGTATCGCCGGCCCCCCATCGGCAGTGGCCGCGGCAAGCTGTTCTATTGCGGCATCAACCGCATTAAGAAAGGAAGGCCTGAGAACCAGATCTTCGGGCGAATAACCACAGACCGACAATTCTGGAAAAACTACAAGATCGGCACCGCGATCTGCCATTTCAGCCCGCGCGAGAAGAATACGACCGACATTGCCCTCAATGTCGCCAACGACGGGGTTGATCTGGGCCAGAGCGAGAGAAAGAGTATCCATACTATCCAGGGCCTACAAGAAAACGACATGATACCGTGGGAAATATTCCACGATTTGTGAAAACAGAAAACCGATTCCATAAGTGCAGGCGGGATGGAACAGTGGCCTTGGAAATGGGCCTATCCGGGAATACCGGGCTCAATCAGGGCCTGTTGAGTGATCGATTCGCCGTTGACCAGAATATTTCCGTCGCGGGCCATCTCAATCCGATAGGTCGCGACAACGCCTTTTTCCCCTTCGTTTTTAAGCGATCCGATTCTGGAAAGCTCCTGAATGAGGGGCTGGAAATCGACCATGAGGGGATTCTTTTCGACGAATTCGACAAGCTTGTCAAAGCCTTCAACCTCAACGTCAAATCCCCCGGAAATCAAAGTTACGGATTTGGGATCAGCAGAGAGAACACCATTTATTTTCATCATCGCCTGAGGCAAGTCAAAGGTCCCGTCAAGATTGAGGCTCAGATGTGCATCAAAAAGCGGCTT
>JABJES010000220.1 GCA_018663165.1 Rhodospirillaceae bacterium | reverse complement strand
GTAAAGGCGGGCGATGCTGTCACCGTCAAAGGGTCACTGGGCAGTCACATGGCCGAGGTGGTGAATGGTCTCAAAGCCTTGAGCGATAACCCGCCGAGCGCGGCAAACGGAAGCTGAGGGGGAGAGCAATGCTTTACAATCTTCTTTTCCCATTTGCCGAGCAGTTCAGCGCGCTTAATCTTTTCCGCTATATCACCTTTCGTACCGGCGGCGCGGTGATTACCGCCCTTTTGATCAGCTTCCTGTTCGGTCCACCGCTCATCCGCTGGCTGAAGTCCCGCCAGCGCTATGGACAGCCGATCCGCGACGACGGCCCGGAAGATCATCTGCTACGCAAGCAGGGCACCCCCACCATGGGCGGCGTCCTGATTATTATCGCCCTGGTTTTAAGCACCCTTCTCTGGGCCGACCTGACCAACCGCTATGTCTGGGCACTGATCCTCGTCACCATCGGGTTCGGGGCGATTGGCGCTGCCGACGACTATCAAAAACTGTCAAAACGCTCGAGCCGGGGCATTCCGGGCAAGGTGAAATTAACCGCCGAAATTCTCATCGCCGGATTTACGACCATCTGGATAATGCAAATTCTCGGCCAACCCCTGGCCAACAGCCTGACCATCCCTTTCTTAAAAGACACCCTGCTCAATCTGGGGTGGTTTGCCCTGCCTTTCGGCATTTTCGTCATCGTCGGCACATCGAACTCGGTCAATCTGACAGACGGGCTGGACGGGCTGGCCATCATGCCGATCATGATCGCCTTTGGCTGCTTTGCTCTGATTACCTACCTTGTTGGCAATACCGTCTTTTCCGATTACCTGCAGATCACCCATGTCCCCGGGGCCGGAGAGCTGACAGTTTTCTGCGGCGCCCTGGTCGGCGCCGGACTTGGTTTTTTGTGGTACAACGCACCCCCGGCGATGGTGTTTATGGGTGACACCGGATCTCTTTCCGTCGGCGGTGCCCTGGGCAGCCTCAGCATTATCGCCAAACATGAACTGGTTCTGGCAATCATCGGCGGCCTGTTCGTTTTAGAAACAATTTCGGTCATCGTTCAGGTCGCCTCCTTCAAGTTGACCGGACGCCGCGTCTTTCGCATGGCCCCCCTGCATCATCACTTCGAGGAAAAAGGCTGGGCCGAGCCGACCATCGTAATCCGCTTCTGGATCATCGCTTTCATTCTTGCCCTCGCCGGTCTGGCGACACTGAAGTTGAGGTGAGGGCATGAGCATCATTTCCTCAATGACCGGTCGCCATATCGCCGTTCTTGGATTAGGAAAGGCTGGCATGGCCGCCATTCGCGCCCTGCGCCGCAGCGATGCCGTGATCCTCGCCTGGGATGATGACGATGCGACACGAGAAGCGGCCTTTGACGAGGGCGTGCCGATTGTCGACCTTCGCGACCACGATTTTGGCGATATCGATTGCCTGGTTCTTTCTCCCGGCATTCCCTTGACCCATCCCGCCCCCCATCCAGTTGTCGAGCACGCCACAAAAGCGGGCTGTGAGATTTTTGGCGAGGCGGAACTGATGGCCCGCACCGACAGTGACGCCTCCTTTATTGGTGTTACCGGAACCAACGGAAAATCAACAACCACGGCACTGATCGGCCATATCCTGAGAGAAGCCGGCATGAAATCGCAAACCGGCGGCAATCTCGGCATTCCGGCCCTCGACCTCGACCCGCTTGGCAGAGAGGGGGCTTATGTCCTTGAAATGTCGTCCTATCAGCTCGACCTGACAAAAAGCCTCGTTTTCGATGTCGCCGTTCTGCTCAACCTGACCCCCGACCATCTGGATCGTCACGGTGATATGGAAAGCTATATCGCGGCGAAAAAACGCATTTTTAACGGACAAACCGCAGATTCAGTCGCGATAATCGGGATCGATGATCCTGTGAGCCGTAAAATTTTCAAGGAATTGACCGCCAAAAGCGAAGCTCTGGTCATTCCGGTCTCGGCTGAAGGCGAAGCCAAAGGCGGCGTCTATATCGAAAATGGAAAACTGATCAACGATATCGAAGGCCGCCGGGAAAAAATTCTCGACCTTCGTGCCGTTCTCGCCCTGCCCGGACGACATAACGGCCAGAACGCGGCTGCAGCCTTCGCCGCCTGCCGCGCTGCCGGTCTTCCTGCACCGATTATCGCCAATGGTATCCGTGGATTTTCCGGCCTGCCCCACCGCCAGGAACCAGTAGCCACCATCGGTGGCGTGAGCTTTGTCAACGACAGCAAGGCGACCAACGCCAACGCCACGGCAAAAGCCCTGGCCTGCTATCAGGATATCTATTGGATCGTTGGTGGAGAGCCTAAATCAGACGGCATTGAATCTCTCGCCCCGTTGTTTAAAAATATTCGCCACGCCTTCCTCATCGGCAAGGCGGCCAAGGAATTTGACCGCACCATCGGCGAGCGTATTGCGACCACCGCCAGCGGTGATCTGGCACACGCCTTGGACCAGGCGACTGCGCTTGCCCAAGCCGACCTTGCCGACAACCCGGCAATGGAGCCGGTTATTCTTTTTTCCCCGGCCTGCGCCTCTTTTGATCAGTGGCACAACTTTGAGGAACGCGGCATCGCCTTCCGCAAAATGGTTCTTGCCCGCGCTGGCGACCCCGACACAAGCTTTGACGATACCGCCTTGCGCAACGCTGCTGGAGGAATGGCTTGATGAGCACCCTTGCGCGCACAGATACGAGCGTAATCGGCCGTTGGTGGTGGACCGTCGACCGATGGACTTTAGGCGCCGTCGCCCTGCTCGGAGGAATTGGCGCATTGATGATTCTGGCGGCAAGCCCCGCCGTCGCCGACCGTCTCAATCTTGACAGTTTTTATTTCGTCCGTCGGCAGTTTACTCTCTTGCCGCTGGCTGCCTTCCTGCTGGTTGGCGTGTCCCTGCTCTCGCCACGGGCAATCCGCGTTCTTGCGACAGCCGTTTTTGTCGCAGCCCTGATCGGAGTCGTTCTGACGCTGGTTTCCGGCATTGAGATCAAAGGTGCGAAACGATGGATCAGCCTCGGCTGGTTCTCGCTTCAACCCTCTGAATTCATCAAGCCGAGCTTTGCCGTGGTTGCCGCCTGGATGTTCGCTCAGACCCGCCTGAAAAAGGGCTCGCCCGGCAATATGCTCGTCGGCGGCCTTTTCGCCCTGATCATCGTATTGCTCATGATGCAGCCGGATTTCGGCATGACGGTTATGGTCTCTGTCGTCTGGTTCAGCCAATTCTTTCTCGCCGGTCTGCCAATGGGCTGGGTGATCATCATCGCCGCACTGGGTGTCGCCGGCATTTTCACTGCCTATACCACCCTACCCCATGTGGCCAGCCGGATTGACCGTTTCCTCGACCCCAGTACCGGCGACAGTTATCAGGTCAACACCTCGATCGAGGCCTTTATGCACGGCGGGCTGACCGGGCGCGGACCGGGCGAAGGCACGGTCAAGGAAATCCTGCCCGATGCCCATGCTGATTTCATTTTCGCCGTCGCCGGGGAGGAATTCGGACTGATCGCCTGTCTGATTATTCTCGGTCTGTTTACCTTCATCATCATGCGGGGATTTAGCCGCGCACTTGAACAGAACAGCCTGTTTATTCTGCTCGCCGCAAGCGGGCTTCTTCTACAGTTCGGCTTCCAGGCCATTATCAACATGGGCTCCAGCCTTCATCTTCTGCCCGCCAAGGGCATGACCCTTCCTTTCATCTCCTATGGCGGCTCCTCCTTGCTGGCGCTTTCACTGAGCATCGGCATGGTGCTGGCCCTGACCCGGCATCGGGCGGAAGCAGGCGAGCAATGACCGAAAACCGCAAATCATATCTCATCGCCCTGGCAGCAGGCGGAACCGGGGGCCATGTGTTCCCCGCCGAAGCCCTGGCCGAAGAGCTGCTGGAGCGCGGCTGCAGCCTTGCCCTGCTTACCGACAAAAGAGGCGCGGCATTCAAGTTAAGAAACGGCGAGATCGATGTTCATACGATCCGCGCCAACCGAATTTCAGGCGGCATCATGGCCAAATTCTTTGGGCTTGCCGATATTCTTCGCGGCATCTTCGAAGCGACCCGGCTGTTGCGCAAAATCCGCCCGGCCCTTGTCGTCGGCTTTGGCGGTTATGCCAGCGTGCCGACAATGCTCGCCGCCACACGGATGAAACTGCCAACCCTGATCCACGAACAAAATGCCGTTCTTGGCCGGGCCAACCGTCTGCTGGCATCCCGAGTGAGCGCTATCGCCACTGCCTTTCAGAACGTTGAACGTCTGCGCAAGGCGGACCAGTCCAAAGTTATCCGCACCGGCAACCCGATCCGTCCCCAAATTGCCGCCGTTCGCCAGGACCTCTACCGTGCCCCCACCAAAGATGGGCCGTTCAACCTTTTCATCATGGGTGGAAGCCAGGGTGCCGGAGTCTTTAGCCGCATTCTTCCCGATGCCCTTGCCCTGCTCCCCGTCGATCTGCGCGCCCGCCTGCGGATTGTTCAGCAATGCCGCGCCGAAGACCTCGGTTACGTCGAAGAGGCCTATGAGGGAATGGGGGTCAACGCAGATTTGAGAACCTTCTTCAACGATATCCCGGAAAAACTGAAAGAGGCGCATCTGGTCATTATGCGTGCCGGTGCCGGCAGTGTCGCCGAAATCACTGCCGCCGGGCGACCCGCACTTCTGGTGCCTTATCTCCACGCCATGGACGACCACCAAAGCGCCAATGCCCAGGCCATTGAGGCGCAAGAGGCCGCCTGGGTAATGAGCGAACCGAACTTTACCGGCGAAGCGCTGAGCGGCTTTCTCGCCGATGTCATGGCGAACCCCGAACAACTGAGCGTCCGCTCTGGGGCGGCACGCAATCTGGGCATTGCAGATGGCGCGAGCCTTCTCGCCACCGCCGCCCTTAATCTGATCCCCTCTAACGGCGAAGGCTGCCCCCCAAAATCGGCCGCCTATGAAACAAGAGGAGCCGCTGCATGAGAGAGCTCCCCCTTTCCATCGGTGTCATTCATTTCGTCGGTATCGGCGGTATCGGCATGAGTGGAATCGCCGAAATCCTGCATAACCTCAACTATCAGGTTCAGGGCAGTGACCGTCAGGAAAACGCCAATATCCAGCGACTTTCCGAGATGGGCATCCAGGTGATGATCGGCCATCGGGCGGAAAATATCGGCGAGGCCTCGGTGGTTGTTGTTTCCTCTGCCGTGCCTAAGGACAACCCCGAAATTATCGCCGCGCGGGCGCAACTTATCCCTGTCGTGCGGCGGGCCGAAATGCTGGCCGAACTGATGCGTTTGAAATGGTCGATTGCGGTTGGCGGCACTCATGGCAAAACAACAACAACCTCAATGATCGCCGCCATTCTCGACGGTGCCAAGCTTGATCCGACAGTTATCAACGGCGGCATTATCAATGCCTATGGCACCAATGCCCGCCTCGGAGCTGGCGACTGGATGATCGTCGAGGCCGACGAATCTGACGGCACATTCGTAAAACTGCCCGCCACCATTGCCATCGTCACAAATATCGACCCCGAACATCTCGATTTCTATGGGTCCTTCGACGCCCTGCGCAAGGCCTTTGAAACCTTCGTCGAGAACATCCCTTTCTACGGCTTTGCCGCCATGTGCATCGACCATGCTGAAGTGCAAAGCCTGATCCCCCGTGTTTCAGACCGGCGGATCATCACCTATGGCCTGAGCCCCCAGGCGGATTTCCGCGCGGCTAACCTGGAGACCGATCAGGGCGGCACCAATTTCGACATCATTATTACCGACCGTGTGACCGGCAATGAGCGAGAAATCAAAGATCTGCGCCTGCCAATGGCCGGATCACACAATGTTCAAAACGCGCTGGCGGCCCTTGTCGTGGCCATTGAGATGGATCTTTCAGAAGACGATATCCGCGCTGGACTGCGCAGTTTTGCCGGGGTCAAGCGCCGCTTTACCCGCACCGGAATTTCCGGTGGCATTACCGTTATCGACGATTACGCCCATCATCCGGTTGAAATATCCGCCACCCTGCGTGCCGCCCGTTCGGTGTGTGCCAAAGGACGGGTCGTCGCCGTTGTCCAGCCCCACCGTTATTCCCGCCTATTAAACCTGTTCGAGGAATTCTGCACCGCCTTTAACGATGCCGATACGGTCATCGTGGCTGATGTCTATGCCGCCGGCGAGGAAGAGATCGAAGGGGTCAATCGCGAAGGCCTGATCGAAGGCCTGCGCGCTCACGGCCACCGTGAAGTCATCGCACTGAAAGAGCCTTCAGAGCTCGCCGCGCTGGTTCACAATATAACCAAAGCTGGTGACATGGTGGTCTGCATGGGGGCTGGCAACATCACGAGCTGGGCGCAATCGCTGCCCAACCAACTCGATAAACTTTCCGACCGTAACGACGACAGCTCGGCGAGGAATGCATCATGACCCATGTGTTTCAAAACGCCCTGATCGACCGGCTCCCCGCATCACGGGGCCGCATGATTGAGAATGCCCCGATGGGGCCCTCCACCTGGTTCCGCACCGGCGGTGTGGCTGAAATTATGTTCCGCCCTGCCGATCTGGATGATCTGCTCCAACTTCTCAAGGCAAAGCCCGCCGACGTACCGGTAACGGTAATCGGTGTCGGCTCCAACCTGCTTATCCGCGATGGCGGCATTCCCGGGATCGTCATCCGGCTCGGCAAGGCCTTCGCCTCCATCGAGATTACAGGCGAGGAAATCTCCGTCGGTTCGGCAGCTCTGGACCACTCGGTGGCGCAGGCATGTCTTGAACACGGCGTGAGCGGGCTTGAATTCCTAATCGGTATTCCCGGCACCATCGGCGGGGCACTCCGCATGAATGCGGGTGCCTATGGCCGCGAAATGAAGGATGTGACAACAAGCATCAAAGCGGTCGATGTGAATGGAGACGTCCACAAGCTGACCAATGCCGAAATCGGCTTCGGCTATCGCAAGAGCGATATTCCCGAAAACTGGATTTTCCTTTCCTCCCGGCTCAAGGGTGCGCCAGGTGAGCAATCCGAGATTGAACAACGTATGAATGAAATTCGTACCAACCGGGAAGCCGCCCAGCCCCTGCGCACACGCACCGGCGGCAGCACCTTTGCCAACCCACCCGGCATCAAGGCCTGGGAGCTTATCGAAAAGGCTGGCTGCCGGGGGCTCTGCAAGGGTGGCGCCATGGTTTCAGAAAAACACTGTAATTTCCTGATCAATACCGGCGATGCCAGTGCTGGAGATATCGAAGCCCTGGGCGAGGAAGTCCGCGACCGGGTGCGCGAGACCTCTGGCGTCGAACTGGAATGGGAAATCCGC
>JABJES010000237.1 GCA_018663165.1 Rhodospirillaceae bacterium | reverse complement strand
TTTTCCCCGCCGTATCCCCAAACAGAGGAATAAAGGCATAGTCGAGCGCAATCGTGTCGCCGAATTGCGCCTTCAACTCATCAAGCCGAACTTGGGCGAAATAGGCCCAGACACAGAGAATGTCGGAGAAATAAACAATTTTCAGCGGCGTATTTAAAGCGTTTTGAGGCATCTGCCTGTGTATTTCAAAGGTTGATCAAGACGAGATAATTATAAGGAAAGTTCAGGCCTAACCCAGCTCAAAGGTCGTTATGCCGAAAGTCCGCGCCGTCGGCAAATCGGGCTGGCCGTTTTTATACATACGCGCCGTTTCAAAAACCGGCTCCAACCCATAGCGCGCGGCCAGAGCAATTGCAGGAGCATTGGGTTCTGGAGGGTCAAGATAGATCATCCCGCTGCCGGCCTTTGCCGCAAGACCCTGGAACAGAATATCTGCGCCTTTCTCGTCATCGGCAAACAAAGGGCCGATCTTGAACCCTTCGCGACAACGACGAATAACGCCATATCCCGCTATCATACCGTCACGGACCAAGGCCAGTCCTTGACGTTTCCCCGGCTGCAGCCAGCAACGCAGAAACGCCGCACGGTCATCGGCGAAAAAGGGACGGTCATAGGCAAGAACATCATTGAGAATATCGTCCTCAATAGGGATAAGGCCCGCATCATCGGGGGTAGCCACGTCAACACGGCCGCCAAAACGGATATTCCGCTGCACCAGATTAAACCCGGATTTGGCGTAATTTCCCTGCTCTGCGAGCACACCATCAAGACCGACGATCCGTCTGCCAAGACTTTCAATCCCGGCATTCCAGATTTGCAGCCCATAGCCCTTCCCCCGATGGTCCGGGTGAACGATATAAAGACCAAGAAAACCGAAGCTCTCGCCATAGCGAACGACCGAGATATAGGCGACCGGCGCATCCTTCAGACAACCGACAAGATAGCCTTGTGGATCAGCGGCATAAAAACAGTCGCCATCATCAATGCCGGGATTCCAGCCCTCATCGGCCGCCCAGTCGATCACGATATCCAGTTCCGTCCGGGTCGCAATGCGAATTTCATAGCCGTTACTGGAATTCATCTGTTTTTACCTTTCATCGGCTCTATCTCGGGCTCACCCTGGACGAGGAAAATCAATACCAATCCAATGAATGTCAGAAAGATATGAGCCGAAGACTGCCCATTCCAGGTCTTTGATTGCCACATAGAGAACCATTCCCCGCCGATCACCAGAAAACCGGCGCCATAAAGCAAGAAGCCTGCGCCAAGCCCGGCCAATGCTAAAATTTTTGCCGATTCGAATGCCTGCCCGGAGCCATGGCGCGCTCGCACCATTTGAAGCGCACCGCACCACAGCAAACCGGCGCAGGCCACCTGCCAGGCGACAATGAGACAGAAAGCAGCGAGATGCAGAGCTGGTGTGTGAATAGCCCGCCAGGTCAGCTCTGATCCGCTGAAAAGCGTATCCATATCGAGCACATGTTTGATAAAAGGAAAATTTATGCCCGGCGTCGTGATGTTGCCAAAGGCGACAAGGGAAAAGAACAGGGCCAGGGTCGCGACAAAGAGAATCCGCGCCCAACGCAATAACTGAACATATGCCGCTGGATGTTTCATGCTCTCCCCCGCCGATCCACAGAAAAATTATTGTCTCCTAATCAGCAGGCCAAATCCAGTCCCGATAAAAAGAAACCCGCCCCCACAGCGATTGCAGGGACGGGTTCCATTAATTAAAGATCAGCACTTTAGAGGCAGACGATTAAGTCACCGCCTTTGCCGCTTCTTCGAGATGGGCCAGCATGGTGTCGGCGTCGGAAACCTCAAACGGATCATCCGGGCAATTGTCCATGAAGCCCTCTTCGACGAACATCTTTTCGATTTCGCCGTCATTAACGACCATGGAATAACGCCAGGACCGCATGCCGAAGCCGAGATTGGACTTGTCGACCAGCATACCCATCTTGCGGGTGAACTCGCCATTGCCGTCAGGCAACAGAAAAACCTTGTCCGCACCCTGGGCCTTGCCCCACTGGAACATGACAAAGGCATCGTTGACCGAGAGGCAGATCACCTGATCGACGCCCAAAGCTTTGAACTTCTCAAAGAGCTCCTCATAGCGCGGCAGATGGCTGGTCGAACAGGTCGGCGTAAAGGCACCGGGGAGTGAAAAAACAACCACCCGTTTGCCGCTAAAAATATCGGCGCTGGTCAAGTCCTTCCACTCGAAGGGATTGTCGCCCTCAAGCGCGTCGTTACGCACACGGGTCTTGAAACCGGCCTCTGGAACTCTCTGCTTGCTCATATACCTCATCCTATTTTAGTTTATATCAATGTGATACTCATTTTTTTAGAATATATCTAAACTGATGAACGGGAGCTGAATAAAAACCAGGGCAACATCGCCTTTGGCGGCGCACTTCATAACCTATTGAAAAGATTGGTGGGCCCGGCAGGACTCGAACCTGCGACAACACCGTTATGAGCGGCGTGTTCTAACCAACTGAACTACGGGCCCTTATAGGGGGCTGATGACATAAAAAAGGCCGGAAACCCTGCTCTCTGATTTCCGGCCCTCTTAAAAAAATCCCTCAAATCTTAAGTATCAAGGAAGCTTCTAAGCTTGCGCGACCGGCTCGGATGCTTGAGCTTGCGCAGGGCCTTGGCTTCGATCTGACGTATTCGCTCGCGGGTTACCGAAAACTGCTGGCCAACTTCTTCCAGGGTGTGATCGGTATTCATGCCAATACCGAACCGCATGCGGAGCACGCGCTCTTCGCGCGGCGTAAGGGTTGAAAGAACCCGTGTCGTGGTCTCACGCAGATTACCCTGTATGGCCGCGTCGATCGGCAGAATGGCGTTCTTGTCTTCGATGAAGTCGCCGAGATGGCTGTCTTCTTCGTCGCCGATGGGAGTCTCAAGAGAGATTGGCTCCTTGGCGATTTTAAGAACCTTGCGTACCTTTTCCAACGGCATGCCGAGCTTCTCGGCCAGTTCCTCTGGCTGAGGTTCACGGCCGATCTCGTGCAGCATCTGGCGCGAGGTGCGCACCAGTTTCGAGATCGTCTCAATCATGTGCACAGGAATACGGATGGTGCGCGCCTGATCGGCGATAGAGCGGGTGATCGCCTGGCGGATCCACCAGGTGGCATAGGTAGAGAACTTGTAACCGCGGCGATATTCGAATTTATCCACCGCCTTCATCAGGCCAATATTGCCTTCCTGAATCAGGTCGAGAAATTGCAGCCCACGATTGGTGTATTTCTTGGCGATCGAGATCACCAGACGGAGATTGGCCTCAACCATTTCCTTCTTGGCTTGATTGGCTTCTCTCTCACCTTCTTGAACGGTCCCGACAATACGCCGGAATTCACTGATCTCCAGCCCCGAGGCGACAGTGATATCGGCGATCGACTCGCGAAGCGCCAGCGCGTCTTCTTCTTTTTGGCTGGTGAACTTCTTCCAGCCGCGACCAGACAGCTTGGCCAATGCTTTGAACCATTTTGGATCCACCTCATGGCCAAAATACTGCTCAAGAAAATCGGGCCTTTTCACACCGCTATCGGTGGCCAGGCGCATCAGCTTGCCCTCAAGGCCGACGAGACGTCGGTTCAACCCATAAAGCTGGTCAACCAGTTGCTCAATACGAGGATTGTTGAGATGGACATTTTCCATCAAATCGATCAGCCCATGCTTGAGCTTTTCATAGCGTTTCTCGGTCGCCGGGGGCAGAGGCGTGCCATCCTTATGGGCGGCGATGCGCTGGTCCTGAAGCTTGTGCAGCTTTTTGTACTCGGCGGCAATCTTCTCAAAAGTTTCGATAACGTCGGGCATCAACGTCTGTTCCAGAGTAGCCAGAGACATGCCCACATTCTCGTCGTCATCGCTATCGTCGCTGCTGGCCTCAGCGCCGCTTTTATCCTCTTCCTTTTTCTCTTCTTCTTTTTCCGAACCTTCGGTCGCCGCGCCAGATGTTTCTTCAGTTTCTGTTTCACCGGCCTCTTCCGCCGCGACCTGATCAAGAATCGCCTGAGAGCGGTCGGGCACACCATCGGGTCCGCCGCCATAGGTGGCTTCAAGATCGATGATATCACGCAACAGCATCCGGCCCTCGGCCAATGCATCATGCCAGTGAACAATCGCCCGAATTGTCAGGGGACTCTCGCAGATCGCACCGATCATCTTTTCCCGACCGGCCTCAATCCGCTTGGCAATGGAAATTTCGCCTTGGCGCGAAAGCAACTCAACGCTACCCATCTCGCGCAGATACATGCGCACGGGATCGTCGGTACGGCCAAGCTCTGCATCATCATAGCCAGCCTTGGCTTTCGCTGGCGTGCCCTCTTTTTCCGTCGTCCCTTCAGTCGTCGATGCAGGTGTCGCATCATCCGCATCTTCGCTGTCGATAACATTGATTCCCATCTCCGAGAGCTGGGTCATGGTGTCCTCGATCTGCTCGGAGGTAACCTGTTCCGAGGGCAAGGCGGCATTGACTTCGTCATAGGTGACGTAGCCGCGCTCTTTACCCTTCGCAACCATCTTCTTCACGGCTGCGCTCACCCCATCCATAAGGGGGCCATCTGACTGCTCCCGGGTGGGTTCAGCCACTTCTGCCGTACTAGCTGTTTTCGTCGCCATAAATTCTACCTCTTAACCCGGCAAAGAAAATCCGGAGCGGGGAATCGCTCCGACATTCCACCGTGTAACCTCATTCGTTATACACAAACTTTCGTCATGCTAATTTCACTGCACTCACTTCGACCGGATCTTGCGTCTCGCCATTGGCCGATGCGGTTCGTATTTCTTGTTCTTTCAGGCTTTTCAGCCGGTCATTTTTTTCGCTCGAACTATGTTCGGCAAACGCCCTTGCCGCTGCCTTGAGATCCGCCTTTAAAATCGGTAATTCACAATAACGGGAATATGCCTCCGCCCAACCGGCTCGGACATCGCCCGGCTCCATGCCTTCACGGGCAAAGGGCGCATGCATGAAAATATCACGGCTCAATACATCCCCAAGGAGAGTCTCAAACCCTTGCTCTTTCAGGTGGCGCGCCAAAGTCTCCTTGTCAAGATCGCAAACCCCGGAAAGCTGTAAGGTTTCTTGACGAAGTTTGTCAAGCTCGGAGGACGAAAAGTCGAGAGAACCGAGTTCCTCGCCAATCTCCCCAATCATGTCGGGATGGTTAATAACCGTCGCCAAAAGGATCTTTTGCCACAAAAGCCGGGGGTCGGTCCGCGCCTTGGCACCAGCACCCGGTGCCCCGGCATAAACGGCACCGGCAATCGGCTCCCGTGAGCCGCGACCAAAGCCCGGTTGCGATTGCTTGGATTGCTTACGGGCATGAAAGGCCGTCCACAGGCGGTCCTTGAAGTGGCGGAGATACTGGTCCTGGACCTTGCGGTCACTGATCTGACGCACCCGGTCTTCGAGACGTTTTTCAAGATGAGCCCGGCGCTCAGGCGTATCAAGGGGGTGTCCGGCGGTTTCAATTTCCCAGATCATGTCGGAAAGGGGCCGCGCCGCAGCGATGACCTTGGCCATGGCATCGGCACCTTCGCGGACAATCAGGCTGTCCGGGTCCTCGCCTGCAGGCAGGGAGGCAAAACGAAGGGACTTACCGGGCACCAGCATCGGCAGAGCGCGTTCGGCGGCACGCGCAGCAGCGCGACCTCCCGCTGTATCGCCGTCAAAACAAAGAATTGGTTCGTCCACCACCCGCCATAACAGACGCATCTGGTCTTCGGTCAGAGCCGTTCCCAGCGGCGCTACGGCGGCTTTAAATCCGGCCTTATGGAGGGCGATCACATCCATATAGCCTTCGGTAACCAGCGCCGTGCCACTATCGAACATGGGCTGGCGGGCCTGAGCGAAGGCATAAAGCATGCGGCCTTTGGAAAACAGCGGCGTTTCCGGAGAATTGAGATATTTGGCCTTGGCATCGCCAAGTGCGCGACCGCCGAAGGCGATTACCCGGCCCCGAGGATCGGTGATTGGAAAGATGACCCGGTCGCGAAAGCGGTCATAGGTCTCGCGCCCATCCTCCGGGCGAATCAGGAGCCCGGTTGTAACCAGCATCTCCTCTGGAATTCCCTTCGAAATCAGGGCTTCTTTCAATGCCGTGCGGGAATCTGACGCAAAACCAAGTCGAAAGCGGGCGATGGTCTCGCCGTCCAGTCCCCGATTGTCAAAATATTGCCGCGCATGGCCGCCGCCCGCACCGCTCAAGCTGGCCTCAAACCAGGCACAGGCCGTTTCCATGACGCTTTGCAGATCATGGCGTTGTTTGGCCGCATCGCGCTCCTCACTCGAGGCCACGGGCACTTCCATACCGGCCTGGGCGGCAAGCCGCTCAACCGTTTCGGGAAAGGTCAGCCCTTCGCTGCGCATCATGAATTCAATAATGTCGCCATGGGCGCCACAGCCAAAACAGTGGAAAAAGGCCTTTTCCTCGTTGACCGTGAAGGATGGCGACTTTTCATTATGAAAGGGGCACAGACCGAGGAATTCGCGACCCCGCTTGGTCAGCTTTACGCGCCGCGAAACCACGTCGGCCAGAGGCACACGATGCCTCAGTTCATCCAGAAATTCAGGGGTGAATCCCATTTAAACGCGAAAACCTTTCAATGTACATTCATCGCAAACTGCTTCACAGCCGATCGCCGCTCCAAGAATTTAAAAGCGGTCAAACTTACTTAAAAACGCCAAATTTCAGCCGCTAAGCTGAGCCTTGACGATATCACTGGCCACTGAAAAATCCATGCGCCCGGCATAGCGACTGCGCAATTCCGCCATGGTGCGCCCCATATCCTTAAGCGACGCCGCGTCGGTTTCGGTAATAATTTCGCCGACAGCCGCCGCGGTTTCCTCTTCGGAAAGCTGGGAAGGGAGAAAATCCTGGATCACTTTGATCTCTTCAGCCTCTCTTGCTGCCAGCTCTTCACGCCCACCTTTCTCATACATGGTGATGCTTTCCTTGCGCTGCTTGACCATCGTCTGGAGCATGGAGAGGATTTCATCTTCCTCTATGCCGTCGGCATTACCCTTGCCCCTGGCCGCGATATCCCGGTCTTTCAATGCCGCGAGGATCAACCGCAAGGTTGACGTGCGACAGGAATCCTTGGCTTTCATAGCCACTTTCAGCTCATCACTAAGGCGGGTGCGCAGCATGTTTTTTCTGGGAATTGTTGGCGATCTGGCCCCTGGTTAGCCAAGGGGGACACACGTTACCGCAAACCGCGCCTGAGTGCAAACAGAACAGTTTTGTTAACCTATTGAGATAAAAGGACATTTTTCAAAAATACTTGCTTGACGGCGGCACGGGTTTTGCTTATCAATCGCGAAATTTATTTGCATCGCAGCCATCCGCCAAGTCTGGCCCCTACCCAGCCACAACCAAACTTCGGTATAGTGGCGCGTTTCACTCCACCAGAGAGGTTTTTAGCCTGATGTCATCGTCCCCGACGAAACCCGCTCAGGGGCGCGGTAAAACGCGCACCAGGGGGGAATCGTTGCAGACCAATGACGCCAACTCAATCCCTGCCGGGGCGACAGCCGCCCTGGTGCTGGCCGATGGCGAGGTTTACTGGGGGTTTGGTGCCGGGGCTTTGGGCACGGCCACCGGCGAGATCTGCTTCAACACCTCAATGACCGGATACCAAGAGATCCTCACCGATCCCTCTTATGCCGGCCAGATCATCACCTTTACCTTTCCCCATATCGGCAATACCGGGGCCAATGGGCAAGATATAGAGACCGCCACGCCCGCCGAGCGTCCACACGCCTGTGGCCTTATCCTGCGGGCACCGATCACCCCGGCCGCCAATTTCCGCGCGACCAACGAGCTTAACGACTGGTTGAGGGATAACGGCCTGATCGCCGTCACCGGAATTGATACCCGCCGCCTGACCCGCCGCCTGCGCGAAAAGGGTGCCATCAACGGCGCTGTCTGCCATGCTTTGGACGGCAAATTCGATATTACGGTCCTTCGCGCCCAGGCCGCCGACGCACCGGCCATGGCGGGGCTCGATCTCGCCCTCACTGTTACCTGCGAGAAACCTTATGAATGGACCCAGACCCGCTGGCAGATAGACACCGGCTATGGCGAACTGGACAAACCGCGCTTTCATGTGGTGGCGATGGATTTTGGTGCCAAGAGCAACATCCTGCGCTGTCTCGCCGATCTCGGCTGCCGGGTTACCGTGGTTCCGGCCACCACCTCGGCCAAAGATATCTTAGGCCTGAACCCCGACGGAATTTTCCTCTCCAACGGCCCCGGAGATCCGGCGGCGACCGGCGACTATGCAGTGCCGGTAATCAAAGAGCTGGTGGCCAGCGGCAAGCCGCTCTTCGGCATCTGTCTCGGCCATCAGATACTGGCCCTGACGCTCGGCGCAAAAACCGTAAAAATGCA
The DNA here is from genome assembly GCA_018663165.1 of Rhodospirillaceae bacterium. Taxonomy (GTDB): domain Bacteria; phylum Pseudomonadota; class Alphaproteobacteria; order UBA11136; family UBA11136; genus JABJES01. The sequence continues at coordinate 6,151 of JABJES010000237.1, read as the reverse complement.
TCACGGCCACAGAGGGGCCAACCACCCGGTAAAAGACCTGGCCACCGGCAAGGTTGAGATCACCAGCCAGAACCACGGCTTTGTGGTCGATGGCGAGACCCTGCCCGAAGGGGTCACCGCCACCCATGTGTCGCTGTTTGATCAAACGCTTGAAGGTCTGTCAGTGGACGGCAAGCCGGTGTTTTCGGTCCAGCACCACCCGGAAGCATCCCCCGGCCCCCAGGACAGCCATTACCTCTTTCAGCGGTTCGTCGATCTGATGGAGGGTGAAAATGCCTAAGCGCACAGACATACACTCCATTCTCATCATCGGGGCCGGGCCGATTATCATCGGTCAGGCCTGTGAGTTCGATTATTCCGGGGCCCAGGCCTGCAAGGCCCTGAAGGAAGAAGGTTACCGCGTCATTCTGGTCAATTCCAATCCGGCCACCATCATGACCGACCCGGACATGGCCGACGCCACCTATATCGAGCCGATTACCCCGGAGATCGTCGCCCGCATCATCGAGAAAGAGCGCCCCGACGCCCTGTTGCCGACCATGGGCGGTCAGACGGCGCTCAACACCGCGCTTTCGCTCAACCGCGACGGGGTTTTGGCAAAATACGACGTCCAGTTGATCGGCGCTTCGGTGGACGCCATCGACAAGGCCGAAGACCGGGAACGGTTCCGCGAGGCGATGGTGAAAATCGGCCTTAGCTGTCCGCAAAGCCTGCTCGCGCACAATATGGATGACGCAAGAAAGGCCATAGACGAGATCGGTCTGCCACTGATTATCCGGCCATCCTTTACCATGGGCGGCACCGGCGGCGGCATCGCGTATAACCGCGACGAGTTCGAGAAAATCGTCGAGCGCGGGCTGGATGCCTCGCCGACCACGGAAGTGCTGATCGAGAAATCAGTCGTCGGATGGAAAGAATACGAGATGGAGGTGGTGCGCGATAACAAAGACAATTGCATCATTATCTGTTCGATTGAGAACGTCGACCCCATGGGCGTCCATACCGGTGATTCGGTCACCGTGGCCCCGGCCCTGACGTTGACCGACAAAGAATACCAGATCATGCGCGACGCCTCGATCAAGGTGTTGCGCGAGATCGGCGTCGATACCGGCGGCTCCAACGTCCAGTTCGCGGTCAACCCCGAGAACGGCCACATGATCATCATCGAGATGAACCCGCGAGTCTCGCGCTCGTCGGCCCTTGCCTCGAAAGCCACCGGCTTTCCGATTGCCAAGGTCGCCGCCAAGCTCGCCGTTGGCTATACCCTTGATGAGCTGATGAACGACATCACCGGCGTCACCCCGGCCGCGTTCGAGCCGACCATCGACTATGTGGTGACCAAGATGCCGCGCTTTACCTTTGAGAAATTCCCCGGCACCGAACCCCTTCTCACCACCGCCATGAAATCGGTCGGTGAGGCCATGTCGATCGGCCGCTGTTTTGCCGAATCCCTGCAAAAGGCCCTGCGCTCCATGGAGATCGACCTGACCGGCCTCAACGAGGTGGAGATCGAAGGCGCACCGGACAAAACCGCCATTACCGCAGCCCTGGCACGGCCAACGCCCGACAGATTACTGGTCATCGCCCAGGCCTTCCGCCATGGTCTTTCGGCTGAAGAAATAAACACCGCCTGCAAATACGAGCCCTGGTTCCTGCACCAGATCGAGGATCTGATAAAGGCGGAGGCGAAAATTCGCGCCGACGGCCTGCCCCAGGATTCCGATGGCCTGCGGCGACTTAAATCCCTCGGCTTTTCCGATGAAAGGCTGGCCGAACTGGCTGCGATAAGCGAGGCAACAGTCACCGCCCACCGGCTGAAACTCGACGTTCATCCGGTCTATAAGCGGATCGACACCTGCGGCGCCGAATTTGCCTCCCAGACGCCCTATATGTATTCGACCTATGAGCTTGAGGCAGCCATTAGCGAAGATAGCTGCGAAGCCGCCCCTTCGGATCGGGAAAAAGTGATTATTCTCGGCGGTGGCCCCAACCGCATCGGCCAGGGAATCGAATTCGACTATTGCTGTGTCCATGCCGCCTATGCGCTAAAAGAGGCGGGCTATGAGACCATCATGGTCAATTGCAATCCGGAAACCGTTTCCACCGATTACGACACCTCCGACCGGCTCTATTTCGAACCGCTGACGGCCGAAGACGTGATTGAGCTGGTACGAGTGGAACAAAAGAACGGCACCCTTAAAGGCGTCATCGTCCAGCTCGGCGGGCAGACCCCGCTTAAACTCTCCCATGACCTTGAAGAGGCGGGCATTCCCATTCTCGGCACCGCGCCCGACGCCATTGATCTGGCCGAAGACCGAAAGCGCTTCAAAGCCCTGGTCAGCGAGCTCGACCTCAAGCAACCGAATAACGGCATCGCCACCTCGCGGGAAGAAGCCCTTTCAATCGCCGCCGACATCGGCTTTCCCCTCGTCATCCGGCCGTCTTACGTTCTCGGCGGACGGGCAATGGAAATCGTCCATGACGTGGATCAGATCAACCGTTACATCTCCGAGGCGGTAAAGGTGTCGGGGGACAGCCCGGTACTCATCGATTCCTATCTCCAGGGCGCAATAGAAGTCGATGTCGACGCCCTTTGTGACGGCGAAGCTGTCCACGTTGCCGGAATCATGGAACATATTGAAGAAGCGGGCATTCATTCAGGCGATTCCGCTTGCTCTCTGCCCCCCCATTCCCTGTCTGTCGATGTGATCGCCGAGCTGACCCGCCAAACGGAAGTTCTGGCCAGGGCGCTTAACGTCGTCGGCCTGATGAACATCCAGTTCGCAGTCAAGGGCAGTGATATCTATCTCATCGAGGTTAACCCCAGAGCCAGCCGCACCGTTCCCTTTGTCGCCAAGGCAACCGGCGTGCCGGTGGCAAAAATCGCCGCCCGCATCATGGCCGGTGAAAAACTGGCCGACTTCAAACTTAATGCCGGACCATCCGGCCATGTGGCGGTGAAAGAGGCGGTTTTCCCCTTCGCCCGTTTCCCCGACGTCGATATCATTCTCGGGCCGGAAATGAAATCCACCGGCGAGGTAATGGGCCTCGATTCCGATTTCGCCCGAGCCTTCGCCAAAGCGCAACTCGGTGCCGGGGTCAAGCTGCCGGTTTCAGGCACCGCCTTCATTTCCGTACGCGAGGGCGACAAGAACGATATGGTTGATCTCGGAAACCGTCTGATCGCCATGGGGTTCCGTCTTATCGCCACCCGAGGCACCGCCGCCTATCTGGCGGAAAAGGGCCTGGAAATCGCCGTTATCAACAAAGTGCTGGAAGGCCAGCCCCATATCGTCGATGCCCTGAAAGACGGTGAGGTTCAGCTTGTCATCAACACAACCGAGGGTGCAGCGGCAATCGCCGACAGTTTTTCTCTACGCCGCGCGGCGCTAATTAACAATATTTCCTACTTTACTACCGTTTCAGGAGCCCGGGCTGCAGTTGAGGCAATTGACGCTCTGAAAGGCGATGCCCTTGACGTTGCCCCCCTTCAATCCTATTTCTCCGACTGACCCTTTAAACTCATTATTTGACGGAACGCCTTTCGCGGGTAAAATCGAAGGGTATTTGAGGGCATTTCCTCCCAACCTATCAATTTCAGGAATTTGAACTGTGTCCACGCCAGAAAAAATTCCGATGACGGCAGATGGCTATAACCATCTAAGGTCGGAAGTAGAACAACTGAAGAGCGTCGAGCGGCCGGCGATTATCCGCGCCATTTCCGAGGCGCGTGAACACGGCGACCTTTCCGAGAACGCCGAATACCACGCCGCCAGGGAACGCCAGAGTTTCGTCGAGGGACGGGTTGCCGAACTGGAAGAGAAAATCCGTCTTGCCGAAGTAATCGACATCAGCGAGCTTTCCGGCAAAACCGTGAAATTCGGTGCCACTATTGTGCTGGCCGACGAAGACACCAACGAGGAAAGCACCTATCAGATCCTCGGTGCCGACGAGGCCGATATCAACAAAGGACGCCTGTCGATTACCTCACCCTTATCGCGTGCCCTGATCGGCAAAACCGTGGGCGATTCCGTTGAGGTCACGACGCCTGGGGGATCAAAATCCTATGAGATCATTTCCGTAAAATTTCTCTAGGATCCGGCTCTTAGCGGACCCGGTCCCACACTTGAGCTGAACTAAAAGACCACTTGGGGGCGTGATGAAAGCAAAGTTCTTTAAACGCGCCCTTCCCGCAATCCTTATTGCTCTTTTCCTCTGGCCTGCCTTCGGCCGGGCCGAAACCACCCGGCTTACCTTCCTCCACGTCAACGATGTCTATGAAATTTCCCCGGTCTATGGACAGGGCGGCTTGGCCGAACTGATGACCCTGCTTAAGCGCGAACGCTCAGAGTCGAAAAATACCATCACCACCTTCGGCGGCGATCTGATCTCACCTTCCTTTCTTTCCAGCCTCACCAAGGGAACCCAAATGGTCGCCCTGATGAACGCCATCGGCCTGGACATCGCGGTTGCCGGTAATCACGAATACGATTACGGGCCTGAAATCGCGACGCAAAGATATAGTGAATCCAAATTTCCCTGGCTCGGTGCCAATGTTCTCGCCAAAACCGGCCCGGACAAGGGCCAACCTGCAGGCGGACTTATCGCCACACACATCATCACATCGGGCGGGATCAAGGTCGGATTTTTCGGTCTGGTTGTCCGCAAGACAAGCACCAGTTCCTCACCCGGACCGGACATCGAATTCGCCCCGATCATTAAGACAGCAAAAAAGGCCGTTGCCCGCCTGAAAAAGGATGGGGCTGAGCTGATCGTCGCCCTGACCCATCTTGATTACCAAACCGACATAAAACTGGCCCGTTCGGTTCAGGACATCGACCTGATCCTCGGTGGCCACGACCACCTGCCCATCACCTTTCTTGAAGAAGGCGTGCTGATCATTAAATCCGGCCATGACGCTCATTATCTGGCCGTCGTCAATCTTGAGATCGAGAAAACGCAAATCGATGGCAAAAGCCATCTGCGCCTCTTCCCGTCCTGGCGATACATCGCCACCGCAGGGGTAAAGCCTGATCCGGCGATAGCAAAAAAGGTGGCGGGCTATAACGGACTGATCAGCCGGCAAATGAAAACACCCCTGGGCCGGACCCTGACCGCGCTGGATGCAAGAGAAGCCGTGGTGCGCCTCCAGGAATCAAATTTTGGTGATCTGGCCGCCGACGCAATGCGGGATAGCGTTAAGGCCGAAATAACCCTGACCAATGGCGGCGGCATCCGCAACGACCGCATTATTCCCGCCGGTTCAACCCTTGATGGCATCGCTATTCACTCAGCCTTTCCCTTTGGCTCAAAGGTTGTTCTGGTTGAGATCTCCGGCGGCGATCTGCGCGCCGCCCTGGAAAACGGTGTGGCCAAATATCCAAAGTTATCCGGTGCTTTTCCCCAGATTTCGGGCTTTTCTTTCACCTTCGATCCGAAGAAACCCGCCGGAAAGCGGGTCGTATCGGTAGAGGTTGGCGGGAAACCGCTTGATGAGAGCCGGACTTACAGGCTTGCCACCAACAGCTATCTCCTCAAGGGAGGGAATGGCTATACGAGTCTGGCCAAGGGAAAAATAATTATCGACGCCGAAGAGGGAAAAACCATCGCCGATACGGTAAGCGCCTATATCACGGCGAAAAAAACCATCGCGCCGAAAGTAGACGGCCGCATAAAGGTTAAATAGCCCCCCTTGCCCACAGACAGCACCACAGAAAACGCCCAAAATCCCTTTTCCGGTCTTACCTGTTGGGTCATGTCCGAGGGCCATGCGGGAATGGAGAACCAGTGCCGGGGACTGGCCGAGGCGCTGGGCTTCACACCGATTATCAAACGCATCCAGCCGCGTCCACCCTGGACCTGGATGCCCGCTGCCTTGTGGCCCTGCCCCTTCCTTTCCTTAAGCCCGAATGGGGACAGACCCGCCCCGCCCTGGCCGGATGTGCTGATCACCTGCGGCCGGCGCTCTGTGCCGATCGCCATGGCCATCCGGCGTAAAAGCGGCGCTAAGACCTATACCATCCATATTCAAGACCCCACCGTCGCCAGCGACCGGTTTGACCTCATCATCGCCCCCACCCATGACGGCTTTAAAGGCGACAACGTAATCGTCGCCCACGGTGCCCTGCACCGGGTGACCAAGGATCGACTG
>JABJES010000225.1 GCA_018663165.1 Rhodospirillaceae bacterium | reverse complement strand
CTGATCGAGTCCCGCCGTAGTGCAGCCACCGGGGGCGGCGGCGTTGCCGATGATTCGGTCCATGACGTAAATGGGGTGAAATTCTGCTGTTGCGTCCTCGAAGATGTGCCGCCCAAGGAACTGAAACCGATGGCTGACGATATGAAGGCGCGGATGGGGTCGGGTGTTGTCGCCCTGGTTGCCAGTGGTGAGGGCAAGGCCTCTCTCGTCGTCGCCGTGACCGATGATCTCACCGATAAAATCAGTGCCGTCGATCTGGTGCGGGCAGGTGCTGAGGCGCTTGGCGGCAAGGGCGGCGGTGGGCGACCGGATATGGCCCAGGCGGGCGGGCCGGACGGGGCGAAGGCGGAAGCTGCCCTGGCGGCGATTGAAAAGATTCTGGCGTCTTAGAAACCCGCTATCTGTAGAACCCGCTATCCGTTCAAATAGGTTAGGCCATCTCTTCTTTAAGGCCCGCATCCAGTTTGTCGAGAAACTGGTTGGTGGTTAGCCATGTCTGTTCAGGACCAATAAGGAGTGCCAGATCCTTGGTCATATAGCCGGCTTCGACGGTTTTGACGCAGATCTTTTCAAGAATATCAGCAAAATTGACAACTTCGGGGGTGCCGTCAAAGGCACCGCGATATTTCAGACCCCGTGTCCAGGCAAAGATCGAGGCGATTGGGTTGGTTGACGTTTCGCGGCCTTTTTGATGCTCCCGGTAATGGCTGGTCACGGTGCCGTGGGCGGCTTCGGCCTCAACGGTGCCCCCGTCCGGGGTCAGCAGAACAGATGTCATCAGGCCAAGTGAACCGAAACCTTGAGCAATGGAATCCGATTGCACATCACCATCGTAATTCTTGCAGGCCCAGACATAGCCACCGCTCCATTTCATGGCGCAGGCCACCATGTCATCGATCAATCGATGCTGATAGGTGATGTCGGCCTCGGCAAAGGATTGTGAAAACTCAGCGTCAAAAACTTCCTGAAAAATCTCCCGGAAACGGCCGTCATAGGTTTTCAGAATGGTGTTCTTGGTCGAGAGATAGACTGGCCATTTACGGCTCAGGCCGAAATTGAGACAGGCGCGGGCGAAACCTCTAATTGATTCATCAACGTTGTACATGCCCATGGCGATTCCACTTTCGTTAAAATCGTAAATCTCCCGTTCGATAGGCTCGCTGCCGTCATCGGGGGTGAATTTCATGGTCAGGGTGCCAGGGCCGGGGATGGCTATTTCACTCGCCTTGTACTGGTCGCCAAAGGCATGTCGCCCGATGACAATAGGACGGGTCCAGCCCGGCACCATGCGTGGTACGTTCTGACAGATAATTGGTTCGCGGAATACGGTCCCGTCGAGAATGTTGCGGATTGTGCCGTTAGGGGACCGCCACATTTTCTTTAAGCCGTATTCCTCAACGCGCTGTTCATCAGGTGTAATGGTGGCGCATTTAACGCCGACGCCGTGCTTCTTGATGGCGTTGGCTGCATCAATGGTGACCTGATCATTGGTGTCATCCCGGTGTTTGATGCCAAGGTCATAGTAATCGAGATCAATGTCGAGATAGGGCAGAATCAGTTTGTCTTTGATGAAACGCCAGATGATCCGAGTCATCTCGTCACCGTCAATCTCGACGATGGGATTAGTGACCTTGATCTTTTCCATGGCTTGCCTTTAGTCCCTGTTTCGAGTTCCGGCCCCTCGGCCAGTTATCTTTTGATAAAGAGGATTGTTGGCGAACATATCATCCTCAACGGTGCTGGCAAACTCCGCTTTGCCGGGCTGTCTTTTTTTATTCTAGAGTTTTTCAGCATTGGGCCTTTGTGTATCTTCTGGAATTTTATCTAAAACAGATAAAATGGACTCGATCTTTTCGACATAGGTCAGATAGGCCGAGCTGTCCTCGTCGGCATATCCAGACTGGATGATATGCTCAAACAGTGCGCGCAGAGGCTGCCAATAGCCATCCGTGTCGACCACCATAACGGGCTTGTTATGGAGCTTCAGTTGTTTCCAGGTAAGGACTTCCAACAATTCTTCCAGGGTGCCATAGCCGCCGGGAAGAACGGCAAAGGCATCTGAAAGTTCGAACATTTTCTGTTTTCGCGCATGCATGCTTTCAACAATGATAAGTTGGCTCAGGCCTTTGTGCTCAACCTCCCAGTCTTCAAGAAATCGCGGCAGCACGCCGATAACTTCACCGCCCGCATTAAGGACGGCATTGGCAAGAATCCCCATCAGGCCGATATCGCCGCCACCGTAAACGAGCCGGATGCTGTTTTTAGCCAGCAGATCACCCAGTTGTTCGGCGGCTTCCCGATGGGCCGGATTGGTTTCGCCGCAGGAGCCGCAATAAACGCATAAAGATTTTTTGTTTTTCATCTCGTTCGCTGAATTATATTTTTAAACACGCTCTGATTGCACTTGATGAAGATTTAGAAAGATTACGACAGGGTCGGGTGGGCTGGCCAGCGCCTATGAAATAATGATTGAGGGTGAGGGGGGCGTTGCATCCATCATCGGCGCGTATTAACCTTGATGCATTAATTTTTTTGGAGTTTTCCTTGACCCGTTCCGCCACGATTGTCCTTGCCGCATTTGCACTGTTGATCCTTGTCATCATCGGTTTTTCTTATGAAGGTGAGGGGCCGGAGTCACAAACTACCGACCCATCCTCAACCCAAGACGATTCCATGGGCTCAGATGATGCGACATCTGCTCCAGGCGCGGAAATGGCCGAAGCTTCGGTGGTGGAGGCTATGACGGCCCCGGACGGGGTCTTGGCGCGGGTGACGCCGACCTTCGATGTGGTGCGTGTAAACCGGCAGGGTGAGGCAGTTTTGGCCGGTCGGGCGGCGCCTAATTCCATCGTCACAATTTTCAATCATAATCAAAAAATTGGCCAGGTTACTACGGACGCTCGCGGTGAATGGGTGTGGATTCCCGAAGAGCCCTTTGTGCCGGGTGATCTTGAATTGAGTCTTTCGGCACGGATTCCAGGAGGCGAGGATGTCCTTTCCGACGAAATCGTGGTCATGATTTTGCCCGAGGCGGAGCATGATATTGCCGGACGATTGAGCGATGGGGCGAGTAATCCGCTGATTCTTAAAAAACGCCGTGGCGGTGCCGGGCCGAGTGAATTGATGCAGTCACCTGGTGGTG
>JABJES010000164.1 GCA_018663165.1 Rhodospirillaceae bacterium | reverse complement strand
CGATTCCAGACGTTTCCTCGCGGGCAGAAACCGTCAACAATCCGTCAGCATCAATATTAAAAGCAACGCGGATACGCGCCGCACCCGCCGTCATCGGCGGAATGCCGTTGAGAACAAAACGCGCCAACGACCGGTTCTGGTCCACCATCTCACGTTCACCTTGAATAACGTGGATCATCATCGCCGTCTGGCCGTCCTGATAGGTAGTGAATTCCTGAGCCTTGGAGACCGGGATCGGCGTGTTGCGGGGAATAACCTTTTCGACCATCCCGCCCATGGTTTCCAGACCAAGGGAAAGCGGCGTCACATCAAGAAGAAGCGTATCGGAACCAACGGTCAGGGCTTCGGCCTGCAGAGCAGCCCCCAAGGCCACCACCTCGTCGGGGTCGATATCGGTGAGTGGTTCCTGGCCGAAGAATTCAGCAATCCGCGAACGCACCAGAGGCACCCTTGTAGAGCCACCGACCAGCACGATTCCATTGACCCCGGCGGCCTCAATCCGGGCGTCGGCGAGCACGCCCTGGCAAATCTCAATCGTGCGCTCAACCAGCGGGGCAATCAGGCTTTCAAGGGTTGCAAGATCAAGATTATGGGATGTCGTCTCGCCGCCCGCCTCAATCATCCAGTCACCGTTGTCGCGGTGAGAGAGGCATTCCTTGGCCAGCCGCGCCGTCATCAAAGCAACCTTGGTCTCATCAGTGGTCAGGCTGTTCTCGCCGAGGGTTTGGGCGCGCTGTTCAAGAAAGTGCTCGGCGATTGCATGGTCAAAATCATCGCCGCCGAGCGCCGCATCACCACCAGTGGCGATAACCTGAAAGACGCCCTTCTCCAGCTTGAGCAGGGAAATATCAAACGTGCCGCCGCCCAGATCATAGACCGCGTACAACCCCTCGACTCCCTTATCGAGACCGTAAGCCAGTGCCGCCGCCGTCGGTTCATTAACCAGCCGCAACACATCAAGCCCGGCCAGACGCGCAGCGTCCCTGGTCGCGGTGCGGGCACCATCGTCAAAATAGGCAGGGACCGTCACCACGGCGCGGTCGACGGATTGCCCCAGAGAAGTTTCAGCCCGGAGTTTCAGGGCGCGCAGAATATCGGCGGATATCTCAACCGGGGTAAGAGCGCGCCCGGCGACCTTAATGCGAACCATGCCGCCTTCAACGTCGTTTTCAACAATTTCATACGGCAGCACCCCGGCCAGCCCCTTGACGTCGGCCACCCCGCGCCCCATCAGACGCTTGATCGATCCAACCACCAGTTCAGGCATCTCAAGGAGAGCCTGACGGGCAGCATCACCAACTATCGGCAATGAATTCTGCCCGTACATCACGATCGATGGGACAAGAGCCTTGCCGGCCGCGTCTCGTAAAGCTTCCGGCTTTGACAAGCTAGAAACGGCAACAACCGAATTCGTCGTGCCAAGATCAATGCCCACGGCAAGACCAACCTCATCGTCATGGGAGATCGGCGTCTCGCCGGGCTCGTGTATTTGCAACAGGACGCTCATGCCATGGCTTTCGGTGCAAATTTACGCGCTCGCACTTCGTCCTCGAGCTTGACCAGATATTTTAATCGAGTGTTCAGCCTGTCGGCAACATCGAGATCATTCGCGGCAAAGGCGCTTGAGAGTTCTTTGAGGCAGTCATCCATATCGCGGCGGGTCTGGCTTTCGATGCCAGCAATATCCTCTGAGGTTTCAGCCTCGCCCAGAGCCTCGCGCATCTCCATCACCTCCATCAGCAAGACCGGATCACTGACCGTATTGCAACCTTCCGGATGGACTAAATGGCCGCCATTCTCAAGAAGTGCTGTGGCCCGGCGCACGGGATCTTTCAGAGTTTCAAAATCCTTGTTGAGACTAGCCGCCTGGCTTTGAGACAAGGCGCGTTCTTTTGGCCCCTTAGAGACAAAACGGTCAGGATGGAGGCGACGCTGGAGATTGAAATAAAGCGGCTCAAGAGAGCCAATCTCAACATCGAAGCTGGGCTTGAGACCAAAACGGGCAAAGGCATCAACCGGACGCGGAGGTTGAACCGCCCCACAGGTTTCACAAAAAAGAGCCGTGCCCCCCACCGGTCCTTTACAGGACCAACAGGGAAGAACATCAGCAAAGTGAATTTCGGATTTTTCCTGTTCTGCCGTCATCATCTACCTAAACGCAACACGATGCTCTCGGGAACCATCATATCCCGGGAGCCCGGCCCAATTACCAAAAAATCGAAAAAATCAAACGTGAAAGGACTCGCCGCAGCCACAACGCCCTTTCTCGTTGGGGTTTGTAAACACGAAACCGGACTGGAGATCGTCTTCCACATAATCCATCTCGGTACCGATAACGAACATCGTCGCCTTGGGATCAATAAAAAGAGTTACACCCTCAAGCTCAACAACTTCATCATGGGGCTGTTTCTCGTCTGCGTATTCAAGGGTGTAGGACAGGCCGGAACAGCCCTTGCTGCGCACACCAAGCCGGATGCCGGCAGAGGGCTTTCCCCTGCCATCAAGCAGCGCCTTGACCTGTTCGGTCGCGGCGGCGGTGATATTAAGCATCGGCGGTAGTGTCATTTCTTTTATATCTCCCGATGAAAGGGCCTGAGTCAACCGGTTGCCGACTGGTCGAGGCCGTCTTCTTTCTCAGTCACGGCACTGCCGGGGGCTTTGGTCTTATAATCTTCAATCGCCGCCTTAATCGCATCCTCAGCCAACACTGAACAATGGATCTTTACCGGCGGCAGAGCAAGGTGCTCGGCAATCTCGGTATTCTTGATGGTCGCGGCCTCATCCAGGCTTTTGCCCTTCACCCACTCGGTGACCAGCGAGCTTGAGGCAATCGCCGACCCACAACCAAAGGTCTTGAATTTAGCATCTTCGATAATGCCTTCGGGGCTGACCTTGATCTGCAGCTTCATTACATCGCCGCAGGCCGGCGCACCGACGAGGCCGGTGCCGACATCGGTCGAGTTCTTGTCCATCGAACCGACATTACGAGGCTTTTCATAATGTTCGAGTAGTTCCTTGCTGTAAGCCATTTCATCCCTCCAAGCGATTTCATTTAAAATTTAACAGGGCCGGTCCTCAGTGGGCCGCCCATTCAATTGATTTAATGTCGATACCTTCCTGAGCCATTTCCCAGAGCGGGCTCAGTTCACGCAGTTTTTGTACGTTGCTGACAATTTCGGCGACGGCCGCATCGACTTCTTTTTCGGTCGTAAAACGCCCCAGCCCGAGACGCAGGGACGTATGGGCCAGATCTTCGGTGACCCCCAATGCGCGCAGCACATAAGACGGCTCAAGGGAGGCCGAGGTGCAGGCCGACCCGGAAGAAACCGAGAGGTTCTTGATCCCCATCATCAAGGACTCGCCCTCAACATAGGCAAAGCTGATGTTGAGATTGCCGGGAATACGTTTATCGAGATCGCCGTTGACATAAACCTCAGGCAACTGATCGGTAATACCCTTAAGCATGCGGGTGCTGAGCGCGTGCAAGCGCTCGGTTTCGGCCGTCATTTCCTTCGATGCAATGGCACAGGCCTCGCCGAGGCCGACACAAAGCGGCGTCGGCAGGGTGCCCGAACGCATACCCCGCTCCTGACCGCCACCGCTGAACAGCGGCGTTAAGCGAACCCGCGGCTTGCGCCGCACATACATGGCGCCGATGCCCTTGGGGCCATAGAATTTGTGACCGGAAATACTCATCAAATCGATGTTCATCTCGTTGACATCGAGAGGAATCTTGCCCACCGCCTGGGCACAGTCGGAATGGAAAAAGGCACCCTTTTCCCGACATATCCGGCCGATTTCCGCCAGCGGCTGAATCACCCCAATCTCGTTATTCACACCCATGATCGAGACCAGCGCCGTTTTGTCGGTGATCGCATCACGCAACTGGTCGAGATCGATAAGGCCGTTCTCGGTGACCGGAAGATAGGTCACATCGAACCCCTCCTGGCCAAGATGACGGCAGGATTCGAGAACGCATTTATGCTCGGTTACACAAGTGACAATATGGTTCTTGCGGTCCTTGTAGAACCGCCCAACACCCTTGATCGCCAGATTGTTGGATTCAGTTGCCCCGGAGGTAAAGATGATTTCCTTCGGGTCAGCCCCGATCAGATGGGCAATATGGCCACGCGCCGTCTCCACCGCGTCTTCGGCTTCCCAGCCGTAAGGGTGGTTGCGCGAATGAGGGTTGCCAAATTTTTCAGTGAAATAAGGCATCATCGCATCGAGCACCCGCGGGTCCATCGGTGTCGTCGCCTGGTAATCCAGGTAAATCTGTTTGCTCTTGGTCATTACTGTTTTCTTAGCTCTCAAATATGTGTTTTAAAATTTAAGCTGCCACCGCAGGGCTTGAGGTCTTGTCGCTCGCTTTAGATGTGGGGACAAGGCGGTGCCAGTTCTCGATAAAAGTGTCTATATCCTGCTTTTTACTGTTCCAGCCCAGGCTGACCCGGATTGCACCCGATGCAATCTCTTCCGCCACACCCATGGCGCGGAGAACCCGGGAGGGCTCAACACGGCCGGAAGAACAGGCGGCCCCGGCGCTGATCGCAATACCGGCAAGATCAAGCGCCATCACCTGGGTTTCGCCGGAAACATTCGGTAAGGCAAAGCAGGACGTATTCGCCAGACGCGCCACCCCGGCTCCAAAGATTTCAACCTTGGGGGCACATTCCTTTACGCTCGTTTCAAGCCCATCACGCAGACTTTCAATTCTCGACATGTCGCCCAGATCGCCAATTGCCAGCTCCGCCGCCTTACCGAATCCGGCGATGGCGGCAACATTCTCGGTACCAGCGCGCAACCCCCGCTCCTGACCACCACCGCGCAGCAGAGGGACATAGCCATCCCCGCCCGATACAGCAGTTTTAGCCAGAACAAGGGCGCCTATGCCCTGAGGACCGCCAAGCTTGTGAGCAGAAAGGCTGAGGCTGTCGACGCCAAGAGCCTTGATATCCAAGGCCATCCGACCGGCTGCCTGAACTGCATCACAATGAATTTTTGCTCCGAATTCACGGGCAAGGGCGACGATTTCTTCCATCGGCTGAAGAATGCCAGTCTCGTTATT
>JABJES010000192.1 GCA_018663165.1 Rhodospirillaceae bacterium | reverse complement strand
TAAAAACGCAATAGCCCAGATGCCGCGGCGGGGATATTCAACCAGAACCGCATCGCGGAAGGCGCTTGACTGGCCTTTGATAACGGTCTCGAAAATCTGTTTTATGGCGCCGTAGATGCTGCGGATCACGGGCATGCGATCGACCACTTTTTCGCCGGTGCGGAGGAAGAAGCGACCGAGAAAGCCCGCCGCCAGCCAGCCCACCAGAATTAAGGTCACCACCAGCATTACCAGGCCGAGGCCGGGGATATCGAATGGCAAATAGGATGAAGGACTGTATTTAACCGGGATGATCGAGGTTACAAGATCATCGACGAAGGAGACAAACAGCCAGGCCGCGTAAAGAGTGATGGTAATCGGAGCCGTGACAAGAATTCCGGCAAGGAAATAGTTCCGCATCCGCGAGCCCAAACTCTGGCGACCGGTTTTTGGATTGGGACCGGTGTTAGCCGGATCGTTCTTGTCGTTGGAATCTGAAGAAGCCATCTGCGCCCTTTGTTTGGTGATCGAGAATTATTTTTTCTGTTGCCGCCAGTCCATCGCCACAACCAGATTGATGCTATCCCCATCGGCTTCAAGGGATTTGCTGGCGGATCGGGGTAAGGGAATCTCCTTGACCTTGCATTGCATAATCAAGGCCGCCCCGATCTCGTCCTGATAGAGGATAACCTCCTTTTCCACTTCCGGGTCGTCAAAATTGAATTTCAGTGAAATTCCTCTATCGGGGGTTTTCTGAATATCAAAACCGGTAATTCGCGCTCGCGATGGCATTACACGTCTGGTTCGCTGGGTATAGTTCAGCATTCCCTCTACAAGGTCCTGCTGATCGAAAATAATTTTGCGTACTTCTTTTACCATTATTTATTCCGTTGGTGATTTTGTGGTGATTTTGTGGTGATTAATCTTTTCGCGGGGTGCGGTCGATTCGCACAACGAGACTGATCTGGTTGTTATCGGAAACCCGCAGGGAACGAAGACCGACGCGGGGAATGGGAATCTTGCACGCCTGGCAATAAAGAACAAAGGCGGCGGCGATTTGCTCTTGGTTGAGGGTGATACTGTCGGGTGCAATTCCAGTTTCAGATAAGGCATTGAAATTAAGTTTCAGGGTAATTTCTTCCGTCGCTCCGTCTTCGATGATCAATTCACGAATATCGGACTCGGGCATGGTAATGTCGTGCATAAGGCAGTAATTGAGGATTGCGGCCTCTTTTTCAGGGTCCGTAAAGCCGATTTCCCTGTATTCCATAGGCATTTAAGGTTCCCCTATTTCTCAATGGTCTGCACAGATTCTCTGTATAAGCTCTGCACAAGTTCTGCACAAAACGCGGTCTAATTTTAAACCCTTATCGAATTAAGGCCGAACATTCAATAACAGGCACACTTGGCCCGCGCGTCCGAGGAGGCAGGATAGAGGAATAATGCATAGTGTGTTTTGGATAATTTTAAAGCGGAATGAGCATTCCGGTTGTTCTTGGGACGAAAGGAGGGCAGGATTCCCTTCCATGAAACGGCTTTTCCTCATTCTTCTATTGGTTTCCGCTACGGCCCTGCCCGCCCGTGCCGATTATATGACCGGGGTTGTCGCCTTTGATGATGGTAATTACGAACAGGCGCTCAAAGAATGGCGACCCCTCGCCCTTCAGGGTGATGACCGGGCGCAACTGAGACTCGGCCTAATGTATATCGATGGCTTGGGGGTGACCAAAGATAACCAGATCGCCGCCCAGTATTTCAACAAAGCCGTGGAACGGGGAAATCCCGAGGCAATACGCTATCTCTCTATCATGTACGAACTCGGAGTCGGGGTTGACCAGGACATCCCCAGATCGATTGAGCTGCGCAAACAGGCGGCAGAACTTGGCGATCCAGTTTCTCAGCTTGAGATTGGCGTTTTCATGAAAAAGTTTGGTAAAGAATCTGAAGAAATAGGCAGCGGCCTGGACTGGATCATACAATCGGCGGAACAGGGACATGCGGATGCCGAACATACTCTGGGCATGTTTTATCTGGTCGGCGACGGGGTTGAGCAGAATTTCGACGAGGCGGCTAAATGGATTCGCAAATCTGCCGATAAGGGGAATGCCGAAGCGGAAAATATCCTTGGTACCCTTTATGATGAGGGAAAGGGCGTCAGCCAGGACATTCTAGAGGCGGTGAAATGGTACAAACGCGCCGCCATGAAAGGACATGCAGTGGCCCAGCTTAATCTCGGCATCATGCATTCCTTTGCCCGTCCGGTGCCCACCGAATATGACCGGGCGATCAAATGGATCCGCATGCAGAGTTACGAGACTGCAGTAACCTGGCTCACCCGCGCCGCCGATCAGGGCAATTCAAAGGCTCAACTCAACCTTGGTCTGATGTTTGCCAAGGGGCAAGGCATGCCCAGGGATAATGTGTTTGCCTATATGTGGACGACCATCGCTGCCAAGAGCTCTAACGGGGAAACCAACATCAAGGCGTTAAAAAATCTAGCCATTTTAGAGGGCTTGATGAGTGATGATCAGATCAACGAAGCGAACCGGCTGGCCGTTGGCTATGTTCCGGTGCCCGAAACACAGGCCGACTTTCCAGAGGAGATAAAAGAAAAACCGCCGGGCCAATCTAGCGAGGGAAAAAGCTGAGCCTGTTTTTCAGAAGTCTTATGCGGGGGCCTGTTCTGGCCACTAAAAAACCATTAATACGACCCTGATTTCGACTGAAATACAGCTCATTAATTAAGCTTTAACCCATTAATTAACCTTAATTATTTTCCATAATACTTATTTTTCTATGGTCTTTTCTTTTTTGTTTTTGTTGTGTTAGGTTTCTTGAATAAATTCATGAATTGGAGGGATCGAAAATGAGCCATTCGGAAATCGAACGCTTTATTGCCGATATGAAAAGTGACGCATCACTTCTTCAACAAGCCCAGTCCGGCTCGACGGGGCTGGAATCCGTGGTCACGCTGGCCACCTCCAAGGGCTATGACATCACTATTGATGACGCCAAGGCCTATATCCGCGACAAGGCCGGCAGCGAGCTGTCCGATGATGACCTCGATGCGGTCGCCGGTGGCAAGGGCCATCATCACCACTCAACCGGCGATAAGGGCTCGGTTCAGTCCAATACCAATGTCGCCGCTTCCGCCGAGGCGGTGACGGTTGCCGTTGAGGCTGCTGCGGCCGCCACCACGGTAATGGTTGTCGCTGAAGGAGTGGCTGTACTCACCTGATCCGATTTCCACGGGGGGGAGCATGCAAGACATAAACGACGAGAAACGGCGCTGGAAACGGCTTAAAACCGGTTCCTCGGCTGATCTTGTCATTGATAATACCAGCTACCCGGCCAGAGTTACCGACATTTCCGGCGGCGGTGTTTCTCTTGAAACGCAAACCCCTTGTCAAAACGGCCAATTGGTGAAGCTGGACCTTGAGGGATTCGGTGATTTTGACGCGGTCATTATCCGCGACCAGGCCAGTGGACTGGCTCTGGAATTTTCCCACGCCGAAGATGATCAATCTTCGCTCCAGGAGGACATTGATTCCTTCCGCCGCGAAAACGATCTCGAATGGGATTAGGTCCTATTGTCAGATAAGGCGCGCTCTTAATCTCGCGTATCGGCGTAAAAAAATAAAGCCCGGCAGACCAACCACCGAGCTTTCGCCCTCTAAGCTTTATGGGAGACCGTTGGTCGGCTGTGCCCAGGAACATCCCTGATATAACCATTTTTGCTCCCAATATCAATCGATCCCAAAAGAAAAAGGGGCTGGACCGTTACAGTCCAACCCCTTGTTTTTTATTGGTGAGCCCGCCGGGGCTCGAACCCGGGACCCTCTGATTAAAAGTCAGATGCTCTACCAGCTGAGCTACAGGCTCTTAGACTTGATCTTGCGGCAAATTGTGCAGCCGCAAAATGAGGGCTCTTATTAAGGTGCACACCTATCCTGGTCAAGGCGAATATCCTTGGGGTCCCCAAGGTTCGGGATGATCGATTAACCCCTTGGCCGGGAAACCCCGGAAATGGGGGCTATTTTTTGGGCTTAGCCTTGGTCTTAGTCTTAGCCTTGGGTTTGGCATCGCCCTCGTCATCGGCGGCATCAGCATCGGCGGCAACCTGTATTTTAACGATCTTGTCGGGGGTGCCTTTTATAGCGCCGTTGTTGCTTTCCGTGCCTTTTTTGATGCGGTCGACATAATTCATCCCCTCAACCACCCGGCCCCAGACCGTGTATTTGCCGTCGAGGAATTCAGAATCCTCTAAAACGATGAAGAACTGGCTGTTGGCGCTGTTGATGCTATGACCACCGCGCGCCATCGAGAGAATGCCGCGTTCGTGGGGAATATCGGAAAACTCCGCCGGCAGATCCGGTTTGTCCGAGCCCCCGGTGCCGTTACCCAGGGGATCGCCACCCTGGGCCATGAAGCCGGGGATAACCCGGTGAAAGGTCAGCCCGTCGTAAAAGCCCTCGCGGATGAGTTCCTTGATATGGGCGACATGTTTGGGCGCTATTTCGGGGAATAATTCGATCACCACCCGGCCCTGCTTGAGGTCGAGATAAAGGGTGTTTTCGGGGTCGAGTTTGGTTTTTATTTCTTCAGCCATTGCATGTGTAAAGGAGAGAAATAAAGCAACCATAGCAAAAATAATTCTTTTTAGAGTCAATGTATTGTCTCCATTTCCTTGTGTGGTTAGTGAGGTGTTATAAAATTTCTTTCTTGATCCGCCTGGCCACATGGGGGGGGACAAAATCCGAAATATCCCCGCCCAGACGGGCGATTTCCTTGACCAGTTTCGACGAGGTGAATTGGTGACGGTCCGAGGCCATCAAAAACACGGTTTCAATGGATCGGTTGAGGCGCGCATTGGTGCCCGCCATCTGGAACTCGTATTCGAAATCCGATACGGCGCGCAAGCCGCGAATAATGACGCCAGCCTTCATTTTATGGGCAAAATCGACCAGTAAGGTGTCGAAAGACAAAACCTTGATGGTCTTACCGCTGATGTCGATTTTAGAGACTTCGTCTTTCAGCATTTCAATGCGGGAATCAAGATCAAAGGAAGGGTTCTTGCCATCATTGGCGGCCACTGCAACGATCAGCATGTCGACGATCCGTGTCGCCCGCTGGATGATGTCGAGATGGCCGTAGGTCACGGGATCAAAGGTGCCGGGATAAATACCGGCATGGGATTTTTTAGACGTCATCGTCCTCACTGTCCTCTGGAGCGTTTTCCGCACTTTCTTCGCCCGCGCCTGCGTCCGCGCCTGCGCCCTCGCCTTCAATCTCCTCGTCGCCTTCTTCATCCTCGGCCAGCCAGGCGACGGAAACCACCCGCTCGTCCTTGGCCACCTTAAACAGGGTCACGCCTTGGGTCTTGCGGCTGGCAATGCGGATATCATGAACCGGACAGCGGATCAACTTGCCGCCGTCAGTAACCAGCATGATGTTGTCTTTTTCGCCAACTGGAAAGGCGGCGACGATGGCGCTGCCGTTGCGTTCGGTGAGGTCCATATTGGCGATCCCCTGGCCGCCGCGCTTCATCACCCGATATCCATAGGCTGAGCTGCGTTTGCCATAGCCCTTGTCGGTAACGGTGAGGATAAATTCTTCACGGGTCGCCAGCTCTGCCAGTCGTTCATCGGATAGTGAGCAGGGTTCCGAGGATACGTCGCTGGCACCGCCTTCTGTGTCTTCATCATTGCGGCGCAGGGCTGAGGCATAGCGCAGATAAGCGTCGCGCTCTTCCATATCAAAATCGGCGTGATGAAGGATGGTCATTGAAATAACTTCGTCCGCCTTGGCCAGCTTGATCCCTCTGACACCGACCGAATCGCGGCCTGAGAAGACGCGGATGTCGGTAACCGGAAAGCGGGTGCACTTACCGCCTTTGGTCGACAGCAGGATATTATCCTCTTCCTGACAGGTATAAACGCCGACCAGACGGTCCTCACCCTTGAGCTTCATGGCGATTTTGCCGTTCGACTTGATGTTGGTGAAATCGGAAAGAAGATTGCGCCGCACGGTGCCCGAGGTGGTGGCAAACATGACGTTGAGGTTGCCCCAGGTTTCTTCGTCCTCGGGCATCGGCATCAGGGTTGAGATGGTTTCGTCTTCATCGAGGGGCAAAAGATTGACCAGAGCCTTGCCTCTGGCCTGAGGCGTGCCCAGGGGCAGTCTGTATACCTTGAGGGTATAGACCATGCCTTTGGACGAAAAGAACAGCACCGGCGTGTGGGTGTTGACGACGAAGACCTGATTGACGAAATCCTCATCACGGGTGGCCATCCCGGCCCGGCCCTTGCCGCCGCGCTTTTGGGCGCGATAGGTGGATAAAGGCACCCGTTTGACATAGCCGCCATGAGAGACGGTGACCACCATGTCTTCGGCCTGAATCAGGCTTTCATCATCGAGCTCAAACTCGGATTCTTCAATCGACGTCCGACGGTCATTGGCAAAAGAGTCCCTGATCGCCAAAAGTTCGTCACGGAGAATACCCATCAGGATATCGCGAGAGACCAGGATTTCCAGATAGCCGCTGATATGTTTGACGACATTGCGAAGTTCATCATCAATTTTGTCCCGCTCCAGCCCGGTCAGGCGGTGCAGACGTAATTCAAGGATCGCCTTGGCCTGTTCCTCGGAGAGCTGATAGGTGCGCTCATCGGAGATGACCGATCCGGGCTCGTCGATAAGTTCAATCAGCGGACCAATGTCATGCACCGGCCAGGCCTTGGCGACCAATCCGGCCCGCGCGACGCTTGGGTCTTTGGATTGGCGGATCAGGGCGATCATGTCGTCGAGATTGGCGACGGCAATGGCCAGACCGATCAAGACATGGGCGCGATCACGGGCCTTGTTCAACTCAAAGATGGTGCGCCGGGTGATGACCTCTTCGCGGAAATCGATAAAGGCACCGATGGCCTTGCGCAGATTGAACATTTCCGGCCGACCGCCGTTCAGGGCCAGCATATTGACGCCGAAACTGGTTTGCAGGGGCGTATAGCGATAAAGCTGGTTCAAAACCACGTCGGCTTGGGCGTCGCGCTTGATCTCGATGACCATGCGTACTCCGTTGCGGTCTGATTCGTCCCGCAAATCGGAAATGCCCTCAACCTGTTTATCCCTGGCAACTTCGGCAATACGTTCCATCAGTCGCGACTTGTTCACCTGATAGGGAATTTCATCGACGATAATGGCTTCGCGGCCCTTGCGGATCTCTTCGATCCGCGCCCGCGCCCGGATGATCACTGAGCCGCGTCCGGTAAGAAGGGCCGACTGGATACCGGCCTGGCCGAGGATAATACCGCCGGTGGGGAAATCCGGTCCCTTTACGAATTGGGCGAGATCGGTGACGGTGGCGTCGGGATTCTCGATATAGGCACAGCAGGCGTCGATAACTTCGCCCAGATTATGAGGTGGAATATTGGTCGCCATGCCGACCGCGATGCCACTGGCTCCATTGACCAGAAGATTGGGGAACTGGGCCGGCAGAACCGTCGGTTCCTGGACTGAATTATCGTAATTATCCCGGAAATCGACGGTGTCCTTGTCGATGTCCTCTAAAAGCGCATGGGCGGTAAGGGCCATGCGGGCCTCGGTATAGCGCATGGCTGCCGCGCGGTCGCCGTCCATAGAGCCAAAATTTCCCTGGCCATCGACCAGTGGCAGACGCATGGAGAAAAGCTGAGCCATGCGCACCATAGCGTCATAGATCGCCGTATCGCCGTGGGGGTGGAATTTACCCATGACGTCACCAACGATGCGCGCCGATTTGCGGAAAGGTTTGGAATGGTCATATCCACCCTCTTTCATAGCAAAAAGAATCCGCCGATGAACCGGTTTCAGGCCATCGCGAACATCAGGCAGCGCTCTTGAAACGATGACGCTCATGGCGTAATCGAGATAAGAGCTGCGCATCTCCTCTTCGATAGAAATTGGGGAGATATTGGATGAGTCAGGTGTGGGTGTGGTGTCCAAGGAAAATAATGTTTAAAATCAAAAGGATAAGAAAAAGGCCGACGACTGCGCCGACCTCGTGAATTCACCGTTTCACTGTAGCAAATCGAACCCGATTAAACAATGAAATCAGGGCTTTTTGCGTGTTTTTTTATAGGTCCGGATTTTTAGATATTTTGGTAAAATTTTTTGTTTCTAAATCTAAAGATCAACAAGAAAATAATAAATAAAGTCGGGTCTTTTTAGACGCCGAGTTGTGGGCTAGAATTATGCCGCGACAAAAGATATCAGGGGGGTAAAAGACCGTGCGGATTATCGCCGTATATATTGCTATTGCCGTTACTTATGTCGTGTTCGGCAACACGTTAGTGGCTCGTCTTGGTGATGCCGCAGACCCCTCTTCTGCTCTGCGCGGATTTGCCGATCTCGCTTTTGTCGTTCTCAGCGCTCTGTTGCTGGCTTATTTTTTTCGTCGCCACAAATCAAAACAGCCTGCCTTTATCGGTCAGCTTGACGCCTTGCAATCGGCCAATCCGATTTTTCTCACCGACCGCCAGGGTGTCGTCCAATGGTGTAACGAGGCCTATCTGGCCCTTTGCGGTCAGTCCCGTGGGGAACTGATCGGCACTATTCCCCTGGCCAGCAATTCAGAGCGCCTGGAGGCTGACTTTTATGCTGGTCTCTGGCGGGCCGCCGATAAGGGTGAGGTTTGGCATGGCGAGGTTTCGATCCATGACGGGGAAAGCGGTCATCATCACCTGATTCAGACTATAACGCCGATCCATGATGCCGAGGGCCGGATTAGCCATTATCTCGCCGTTCATGATGGCGACACCCAGGAGGCTGATAGCGACGACGATACCCATGAGATTACCAACATGGCTCATTATGATGCCCTGACGGGATTGCCCAATCGGGTGCTGTTCAAGGACCGGATGGCCCAGGCCATTGCCCGCGCCCGGCGCAGTTCATCAATGATGTCGGTGATGTTCATCGATCTCGACCGTTTCAAGGATGTCAACGACACCCTGGGCCACGAGATCGGCGACAAATTATTGCAAACCGCCGGGAAAAGGCTCCTTCACGCAGTCCGCGACAGCGACACCGTGGCCCGCCTTGGCGGCGATGAATTCGCGGTGATCCTCGAAGGCCTGGCCGATGCCGGTTTGACCGAGGTGGTGGCGCAGAAAATCACCACTGCTTTTTCAAAGTCCTTTCAGCTTGATGAATATCAGGTTGATTGCGGGCTCTCATTGGGGGCCTCGATCTATCCCCTTGATGCCGACAATCCGGAAGACCTTTTGCGTTTTGCCGATCTGGCCATGTATGCGGTCAAAGAAGGCGGGCGTAACGGCTACAAGCTCTATTCCGCCGACATGAACAAAGAGGTTGAGGAACGGGTTCAACTGGCTCGTGAGCTTTATGATGCGTTGGAAGCAAACCATCTTTATCTCGATTATCAGCCCCAAATGGACCTTCATACCGGCGAAGTGCGCTGCGCCGAGGCACTGTTGCGCTGGAAACACCCGGAAAGAGGAATGATCTCGCCCGCCGATTTCATTCCTGCCGCCGAGAGCGCCGGTCTGATGGGCCGCCTTGGAGAATGGGTGCTGCGTCAGTGTTGTCTCCAGGTTGCCGCCTGGAACAAGGCCGGTGTGCCGCCGGTGGTGGTGGCGGCCAATCTGTCGGCCCACCAGTTACGCAGTAACAATCTGGTGACGACGATGAAAACCCTGCTTGAGGAAACCGGCGCTGACGGCCATCAGATCGAACTGGAACTGAGTGAAACCGACGCCATGGCCAGGGCCGACGATGTGGCCGAACAGTTCGACCAACTCACCGAACTCGGTATTGGTGTTTCCATCGACAATTTTGGCACCGGCTATTCG